>JAEWNX010000384.1 GCA_023461135.1 Pseudomonadota bacterium | reverse complement strand
CGTTGCGATGTACGTCTAAGCGCCAAAACAAAACCGCCGGCGTTTCCGCCGGCGGTTTGCCTCATCTCCAGCGTTGAGCTTAAGCGCCCTGCGGCGCGGGGCCGGCCCAGCCGCCCGGATGCACCGGCTCTTCGTCTCCGTCGGTGACGGGGAGCGCCGGCGTCGGCGCGGACGGCGTCGAGGGCGTATCCTCGGGCCGGTCCAGCTTTTCGCCGTGCATGACCTTGGCGATCTCTTCGCCGCTCAGCGTTTCGTATTCGAGCAGCGCCTCGGCGAGGAACTTATGCTCCTTCGCCTTCTCGGTGAGGATGTGCTTGGCCTTGTTGTAACCCTCGTCGACGAGGCGTTTCACTTCGGCGTCGATCTTCTGTGCGGTGGCTTCCGCGACGTTCTGCGTGCGGTTCACCTGCATGCCCAGGAACACCTCGTCGTTGTTGTCGCCATAAGCGACGAAGCCCAACTCGTCGGAATAGCCCCAGCGGGTGACCATCATGCGCGCAAGGCGCGTGGCGCCGGAAATGTCGCTGGCGGCGCCCGACGTGACTTTCTCTTTGCCGAACACGAGTTCTTCGGCGACGCGCCCCCCCATCATGACCGCGAGGCGCGAGGTCATCTGGGTGTAGTTCATCGAGTACCTGTCGCCTTCCGGCAGTTGCATCACCATGCCCAGCGCACGGCCGCGCGGGATGATGGTGGCTTTGTGCACGGGGTCTGATTCCGGCACGTTGAGCGCGACGATGGCGTGGCCCGCTTCGTGCCAAGCAGTGAGTTTCTTCTCGTCTTCGCTCATCACCATGGAGCGCCGCTCGGCGCCCATCATGACCTTGTCCTTCGCATCCTCGAACTCGCGCGTGGTGACGACGCGCTTGCCGCGGCGGGCGGCGAGCAGCGCCGCTTCGTTGACGAGGTTGGCGAGATCGGCGCCGGAGAAGCCCGGCGTGCCGCGCGCGATAACCTTGAGGTCGACGCCCTGCGCGACCGGCACGTTGCGCGTATGCACGCGCAGGATCTTTTCGCGGCCGGCCACATCCGGGTTCGGCACCACGATCTGGCGGTCGAAACGGCCCGGGCGCAGCAGCGCCGGATCGAGCACGTCCGGGCGGTTCGTGGCCGCGATCAGGATGATGGCTTCATTGGCTTCGAACCCGTCCATCTCGACCAGCAATTGGTTGAGCGTCTGTTCGCGCTCGTCATTGCCGCCGCCGAGACCGGCGCCGCGGTGACGGCCGACCGCATCGATTTCATCGATGAAGATGATGCAGGGCGCGTTCTTCTTGGCCTGCTCGAACATGTCGCGCACGCGGCTCGCGCCGACGCCAACGAACATTTCGACGAAGTCGGAACCGGAGATCGAGAAGAACGGCACGTTGGCTTCGCCGGCGATGGCGCGCGCGAGCAGGGTCTTACCCGTACCGGGCGGGCCGACCAGCAGCGCGCCTTTTGGAATCTTGCCGCCGAGGCGCTGGAACTTGCCAGGGTCTTTTAGGAACTCGACGATCTCGCCGAGTTCTTCCTTGGCTTCATCGATACCGGCGACGTCATCGAACGTAATGCGGCCTTTGGCTTCCGTGAGCAGACGCGCCTTCGAGCGGCCAAAGCCCATGGCCCCTCGCCCGCCGCTCTGCATCTGCCGCAGGAAGAAAAACCAGGCGCCGATCAAGAGCAGCATCGGCAGGATGCCGAGGAGAATGTCGCCGAAGCTGGGCCCGCGTGCGGGCGCCTTGGTCTTTACTTCGACGTTCGCCGCTTCCAGACGCTCCACGACGCCCGACATGGTGCCGGTCGGCAGGTAGGTGACGAAATGCTTGCCGTCGCGCGTATCGCTGATCAGCATTTCGCCTTGCGTCGTCACGGACGAAATGTCGCCGTTCCCCACGCGGTCGAGGAGCTGCGAATACGCAAGTTCTTGCGCGTTCCGCGTCGTGTTGTTCCCGCCCTGCATGGCGGCGAACGCCACCACCAAAACGAGCGCGACAACACCCCAGATGAGCAATGAACGGATCGGCATGAACGGACCTTCTGGCCGCGCGCCAATTCATCCGGGGCGCGGAAACACTCTGTTCAGCAAGATAGGGGCCTGCACCCCCGCTGAACACCCCTTACCCTGGCACGGCGCGGGTCAAGGCCGGGTGAACGCGAGAGCGGGAAATTCACCAGCTTTTCCCGGTGTTAATCCGTTCCCAGCACGTGCTGAACGCGCTCTCTAAGCAGCCAATGCGGCGAGGCCGCGGCGAGCGGGCGGCGCTCTTCGCCGCGGCGCAGTTGCAGCGTGCGGCCATCGAACACCACTGACCAACCGGGTTCGTCCATGGCGAGCGCGACGCGGCCGTCCCACACGCTTTCCTCGCTGGGCTTCAGCGGCAGTGGCGGAACCGGCGAGGCGCCGTCGGCTCGGCCCATGAGCGCGCCGGGATCGCGCCGAATCGCGACGTGCGCGCCGCGTGGCTGGAGCCATGCGCCGGCGACGGTGGAGCCGGTGAAATCGGTTTGATCCAGCACAGCGCACAGGTTCTCGAGCTGCGCCGGCAAGGGTCCGCGCTCACCGCCGGACGCCGCGATGATCAGCGCGTTGAGCGCGCGCTGCTTTACCGCGCCTTCGCCGCGCCAGCGTGTGCGGTCGAGTACGATCTCCTCGCCGTCGAACGTCGCCGCCGCGGCGATCAGCGAAAGGGCCCGCGTGTCGATCTCGTCCAGGTGCGGGCGAAGACGCTCGGCCAGCGCGGCGAAACGCATCGGATCGAGAGCTTCGCGTTCCATCTCGGCCAGCGCGCGCCGCGCCCGCACGCGCGCATAGATCTCATTCTCGTTGGCGGGATCCTCAATCCACGCCAGGCCCCGCGCGCGCAAATAGTCGCGCAATTCGGTTCGGCGCGCGTTCAGCAGCGGACGCGCGAGCCGCAAATCGCGGCCTTGCGGCCAAGCAGGCGCCGGGCCGAAGGCGCGCATACCGCCGAGCCCGCGCATGCCGGATCCGCGCGATCCGCGCAAAAACACTGTCTCGGCTTGGTCGTCGCGCGTGTGGCCCAGCGCGATTACCCGCGCACCGGCATTGCGCGCGGCTTCGCACAGCGCCGCGTAACGGAAAGTGCGAGCCGTCTCCTGGGTGCGGCCGGCGGCATCGGGCAAGGACAGTGGGATCGTCCGCACATCGACTCGAAATGCGGAAGCAATGTCCGCCGCTTTTTGAGCGTCGACGGCCGAACCTTCGCGAAACCGGTGATCGATCACAGCGGCGCGAAGACGCGCGGCGCCGAAATGCTGCGTCAGCAAATGCAGGAGCGCGACGGAATCGCCGCCGCCTGACACGGCGACGAGGAGCGGTCCCTCGCCTGCCGCCTCCATGCGCTCGATCGTCAGCCGATCGAGCATGGGATCACATTATGCAGCGCACTGAGCGGCGCGGGATTCGCGCGCAGCGAGATCGCGCACGGCGCGCGGGGCGTTCTGCGGCAGCCGCGTGAACGCAGCGCAGGCCTGGCGGCGCTCGGCGGCGTCGTTCTGGCCGTCGCCGGACATGCCCAGCAGCGCCATGCCGAGACGCACCTGCGCTTCAGCCGCGCGCGGAGCTTGCGGGTTGGCGCGCAGATAGGCGGTGAAGTTTTGCGCCGCATCGCGATAGTTATTGCGCGCCAGCAGTGTGAAAGCGAACCAGAAGCGCGCGTCCGCCGCCTGCTCGGCGTCCGGATGCTGTTCGAGGAAATTGCCGAAGGCGGCTTCGGCTTCGGCGTACTGACCGTTCACGAGCAGTTCGCGCGCCCGCGAGTAGGCGTCACCTGGCTCGACGACTGCCGCGGGGGTGGGCGCTGCGTTCGCGGGCATCGAGCCCAGCGTGCCCGTGGCGCGGCGCTGTGCGTCGTTGAGCGTCGGCGGCGCGACTTCGGCGCTGCCGCCGGGACGCGCGCCTGCTTGGGGCGCAGG
>JAEWNX010000383.1 GCA_023461135.1 Pseudomonadota bacterium | reverse complement strand
GCATTACGGCGTCAGTCTCGTCGGCGGCGACACCACCTCGACACCTGGACCGCTCACGGTTTCGATGACGCTCGTTGGCGAGCCTCTGGGCGAGCGAACGCCATCACGGGCGGACGCCAAAGCGGGCGAGGATCTCTGGCTGATCGGCGGCGAGATCGGATCCGGCTGGCTGGGCCTGCAGTTGCGCACAGGCGCGATGAAGCTCGACGAAATCCGCCGAGGCCGCGACGAAGAGGTCGCGCGCATGGAATCGCAAGCGGCTGCGCCGCACATGCCGGCGTATCTCACGCTCCCGGGTGAAGAATTCGACGCTGAAGCCGCATGGCTGATGTCGCTCTATCTCGCGCCTTTTGTACGCCTGGAATGCGCGCCGATCGTCGCCCGGTTCGCAAGCGCCTCCATGGATGTGTCGGATGGCCTAGTGGCGGACGCACGCAAGCTGGCTGCGGCCTCAGGAGTCGCGCTGCGCATCGAGGCCAACGAGATTCCGTTCTCAATACCCGCGCAGCGTTGGTTCGAAACCGGCGGAGATTTCCGCAAGCTCGTCACCGGCGGCGACGATTACGTCGTGCTCTTCACCGCGCCCTCGGCGCTTCGCGCTGAGCTTGCTGCATCCGAGCAGGGCATTGCTCTGAGGCTGAGCCGCATCGGCGCCGTCGAATACGGCGATGGCGTCACGTTGGTGGATCGCCAGAACATCCCTATCCCCATTCCGGATGCGGGATATTCGCACAAGCTCGGCCGGTAACCTCTCGATAACCAATGTGGCTGACGCTCCGGCGCATGAAGCGCCATGCCGTCGCCCGCGCCATCGCCGCCGCCATGCTGGCCTCGACGCTGCTGGCCGGCTTGGCCAACGCCTCCGGCCCCAGCGAAAAAGCCAAGGCCAAAGAGGAAGAGGGCGGGGGGGAACAGCTTTCCTCGCGTTCGATGGACGCGCCCTACCTTGCGGTGCCGGTCGTCCGGGACGGCCAGCTCGTGAACTATCTCTTCGTTTCGGTCCGCATCGCGATCGCGCCGGGCGTTGATCTCTGGCGCACGCGGGAACGCGCGCACTACTTGCGCGACGCCCTGGTCCGGGCGAGCCATGGGAACGATCTGGCCGACCCCGAAGACAACAACGCCCTGAACGAGGCGCGCGCCGTGGAGGTCTATCGCGCGGCCGCGGTTGAGGCGCTGGGAGAACGGGCCGTGAGCGGCGTTTCCATCGTCGCGACCTACTCCAGCCAGGGGTCAGGCATCTGAATCTGCGCCAAGCCGTCCATTGCGGATTGGAGCGACTTTTGGCAGAAGGCCGCGCGACCTGAGGGGGAAGCGTATCCGCAGACGGACTGTCGCGGGACGGCCAACCCAAATTCCCCAACCCGGCGCAGCCCTCCGGCTACCGCGCCACAGGACGAAATCATGAGCAACGACCTTATCCTTTGGCTCGTCGTGGCGTGCGGCGTGCTCGCGGCCCTTTACGGCTGGCTGGAAACCCAAAGCATCACCAAGGCGAGCCCCGGCAGTGACCGGATGCAGGAAATCGCCGCCGCTATCCAGGAAGGCGCCAAGGCCTATTTGAACCGCCAATACTCGACCATCGGCATGGTCGGCGTCGGCGTCGTCATTGTGCTGGCGATCGCGTTCTGGCCCGTGTGGCAGATCCCGGTCGGCTTCATCATCGGCGCGGTGCTCTCGGGCGCGGCCGGCTTCATCGGCATGAACGTCTCGGTGCAGGCGAACGTGCGCACGGCTGAAGCGGCGCGCAATTCGCTCGCGGGCGGTTTGCGCATGGCGTTCAAGGCTGGCGCCGTGACAGGGATGCTCGTCGCCGGCGGCGCGCTGTTCGGTGTTGCGGTCTACTACCTCATTCTCACGCAGTTCATGAACCTCGAGCCGACCAGCCGCACGGTTGTGGACTCGCTCGTGGCGCTGGGCTTCGGCGCTTCGCTGATCTCGATCTTCGCGCGTCTCGGCGGCGGCATCTTCACCAAGAGCGCCGACGTCGGCGGCGACATGGTCGGCAAGGTCGAAGCCGGCATTCCGGAAGACGATCCGCGTAACCCGGCCACGATCGCCGACAACGTCGGCGACAATGTCGGCGACTGCGCCGGCATGGCCGCGGACCTGTTTGAAACCTACGCGGTGACGACTGTCGCGACGATGGTGCTGGGTTCGATCCTGTTCCGGGAAGCGACGGAGGTCAGCACGATCATGGCGCTGCCGCTGGCGATCGGCGGCATCGCAATCATCGCCTCGATCATCGGTACGTTTTTCGTTCAGCTTGGCCCGTCGCAGAACATTATGGGCGCGTTGTACAAGGGCCTCGTGGCGGCCGGCATCCTTTCCGCCATCGGTTTGGCTGCGGCGATCCAGGTCACGGTGGGCTGGGGCCCAATTGCGACGAGCCTCGGCTCGACTTCGGATCTCTACGGCGTCACCGGCCAGGACCTCCTCATCTGCGGCATCATCGGCCTCCTGGTCACCGGCGCCATCGTCTGGATCACGGAATACTATACCGGCACGGGCTTCCGTCCGGTGCGTAGCGTCGCCGAGGCTTCAAAGTCGGGCCACGGGACGAACGTGATTCAAGGCCTCGCCGTGTCGATGGAATCGACGGCCCTTCCGGCGCTCACCATCGTAGCCGGCATCATCGCGTGCTTCACGCTGGCGGGCCTCTTTGGCATCGCGATCGCTGTCACGACCATGCTTTCGGTCGCGGGCATCATCGTTGCGCTCGACGCGTTCGGCCCGGTCACTGACAATGCCGGCGGCATCGCGGAAATGGCGGGACTTCCCAAGGAAGTGCGCGTCACCACCGATGCGCTCGACGCGGTCGGCAACACGACTAAAGCGGTGACGAAGGGCTACGCCATCGGTTCGGCAGGTCTGGGCGCCCTCGTGCTGTTCGCGGCATACTTCGAAGATCTCCGCTACTACGCCGCCAATCCGGGCGAGTATCGCTTCTTCGAAGGCGTCACGCCGGACTTCGCGCTCAATAATCCGTACGTGATCGTCGGCCTCTTCGTCGGTGGTTTGCTTCCGTACCTGTTCGCCGGCTGGTCGATGACCGCAGTGG
>JAEWNX010000382.1 GCA_023461135.1 Pseudomonadota bacterium | reverse complement strand
CCGCACCTTCGGGTGCGGCCGTTTTTTTTGCGCCTATGTCATGCGCTGAAGCACTCGCGCGCGGGGCGGCAAGAGCGGCTTTCGCGTGGCCGCCGCGAAGCGGGCGTAATAATCGGGATGCTCGGTTCCCATGATGCGATCCCACCAGGTGAAGTAGAGGCCGTAATTGTAGCCGGCTTGCGCATGGTGGATGTCGTGGTGTGTCGTCGTGGTGAGGAAATCGAACAACGGACGGCCGTCGCGGCGCGCGGGGAAGAGTTCATAACCGGAGTGGCCCAGCGTGTTGCGCACGATCTGGTGCAGCATGACGATACCCACGACCCACCACTGGGTCGGGACGACCAGCATCCATAGCGGCACGAACGACGCCTGAATGACAGCTTCTCCGATGTCGAAGCTGTAGGCGGTGAACGGCGAGGGATTGTTGGACTTGTGGTGGCGGCGGTGAAACGCACGGAAAAGGCGCGGGTCGTGGATGAGCCGGTGCGTCCAATAGAAGTACGCATCGTGCCCGACGATCATCAGCGCCATTGAGGCCCACGCCCAGGCCGCGCCCCACTCGGCGGCGATGCGCGGGCCGGGCAGGAGCCCCAAGCCCTCGAGAGCGAATGTAGATAGCCCGACGGTGGAGAAGATCGTGATCGAGCGGAGCGAGGCGCCAAACTCGATCATCAATTGCTTAGAACTCGGGGCGTCCGATCTGATCTTGCGGCCGGCCAGTGGTTTCGCGAGCGCCACCCAAAGCACGAACCAGACCCCGACGGCGAAAATGACGTACCGTGTCAGATCAGTTTGTACGTTCGTGAGCCACTGCGTGGCGAAAGCGGTGATGTCCATTCCGGCCTCCTTACGTGGAGGCGGGATGGCTGAATTGGCGGGCAGAGGTCTCGCCGCGAGCAGAAAAGGCCGCTCCTTTTCGAAATCGGCTAGGTATTTTCAGGTTTGGCGAGCCGTTCCCGGCGCCATTCGGTTGGGGTCTTGCCGGTTGCTTCCTTGAACGCGCGATTGAACGGCCCGAGCGAGCCGAAGCCTAAATCGAAAGCAACGGTGGAAACGGGCTCGCGCGCCTTGGCGGCGTCCGCCAAGCGCGCCTTGGCGGCGTCGATGCGCCGTGCGTTCACAAAGGCGGCGAAGTTGCGGAAGCCGAGACGATCGTTGATCAGGCGCCGCAGCTTGTGTTCGGGCGCGCCGATTTCCTCGGCCAGCGCGCCGATGGTCAGCCCCTCGCGCCGCCAAGCCTCGCCTTCGCTCATCAAGGCATTCAGTTTCTCGAGCAGCAAGCGGTCGCCGGCGCTGAGCCCTTGGGTCGCTTGAGCCGGCTTCACTGCCCCGAACAGATCGGGGTCGACTTGAAGGAACGCGACCGCGCTCAGCATGCAGATGAACGCGATGGCGATGCTGCCGGCGATTTCAAACCACGGCTGGCGCAGACCGAGGCCCTCAGCGATCTCGAACCAGGAGAGCGTAATGACGTAGAGCGTGACGACCCCCAGCACCGGTCCGCGCAGGCGCCGGCGCGCCTCTACGAGATCGCCGCGCCAGGAGAGAGCAATGACGTAGAGCGCATGCAGCGCGATCGCGACCTCGATCAGGTTGTGAATGATCCAGAGCGGGCTATCCAACTGCTGGCGTGTGAACCAGTTGATGAGGCCGAGCCCCGTGAGCAGTACGCCCGGGCCGAACGAAACAGGTGAAATCGGCCGGTCTTCGAACAGCGTCACCACGAAGATCCAGAACCAGCCCACGCCGCCAAGCGCGAGCAGGCGGACCGGAAGATCGATGACACCAAGGTGCTCCCGCGTCAGCGCCGCGGAGTTGAGCACATAGGCGGCGGTGCTAGCCGCCATGATGAGGCCGGCGATACGGATGGCCGTCCGTCCGCTCTGCCAAAGCCCAGCCGCCGTGGCCGCGATCGCGCCAATCGCGATCCCGCGCAGGATCAGTTCCCAGATTTGGACCGGTTCCATAGGCGCAGCGTTATCATGGGGCGAGCCCTAGCCAAGGCGGGATCGTTCCGTTATACGCCCCGCTTCCCGCGTGGGAGGGGAGCCATCCCGGACCACGCACCCCTCAGGCGGGCCGGTTCGAGAGGATCGGTCCGCGGCAAGCGAGAGGCACAACATGGCTAAGAAGGTTCTCGGGCAGATTAAGCTCGAGGTGCCGGCAGGGGCTGCGAACCCGTCGCCCCCGATCGGCCCTGCGCTCGGTCAGCGCGGCTTAAACATCATGGAATTCTGCAAGGGCTTTAACGCCCGCACGCAGGACATGAACAAGGGCGATCCGTGCCCTGTTGTCATCACCTACTACCAGGACAAGAGCTTCACCTTCGAGATCAAGACGCCGCCGGCGTCGTTCCTGATCAAGAAGGCCGCGAGGCTGCCTACGGTGAAGAAACCGGGCTCGGGCTCCAAGACGCCGGGCGTCAACATGGTCGGGCGCATAACAATGGCCCAGTGCAAAGAGATCGCGAAGGCCAAGCAGAAAGATCTGAACGCCGCCGATCTCGATCAAGCGGCGAAGATGATCGCCGGCAC
>JAEWNX010000381.1 GCA_023461135.1 Pseudomonadota bacterium | reverse complement strand
CAGTTGGCTTGAGCGCACGGTGAAGGCCTTCCCGCTTGTCGCGCTAGGCGCCTCGTTCTTCTACCTGCTGGTCTCGTCGGTGCTGACTTTCCCGTTTGCCTATTACGTGGGCTTTGTGCGCGAGCACCGTTACGGGCTTTCAACTCAGACGCTGCCTGAATGGTTCGGCGAGCAGATGATCGATTTCGGGCTGACGCTGGTGATCGGCTCGATCTTCCTGACCATCCTCTACCTGATCGTGCGCGCGGCGAAAAATACCTGGTGGATCTGGGGCGCCGCGGCGACGACGCTGCTGACCGCCGTTCTGGTTATGGCGGGGCCAGTCTTCATCGATCCGCTCTTCAACACCTACACGCCCATGCAGGAAGGCGAACTCAAGACCTCGATCCTCGAGATGGCGCAAGCCAACGGCGTGCCCGCTGACAACGTCTACGTTTTCGACACGTCCCGTCAAAGCAACCGCATCACCGCCAACGTCGCCGGCTTGTTCGGCACAACGCGCGTGGCGCTTGGCGACAATCTGTTGGAACGCACAAGTCCGGAAGCGGTGCGCGCTGTCATGGGGCACGAGCTCGGCCACTACGTGCTTGGGCACATCTACTCGATCATGATCATGATGACCGGTATCATCATCATCACGTTCGCCATCGTGCACTACGCCTTCCGCGCCGTAGCTAAGAAAGAGCGCTGGGGTATCCGCGACATCTCCGATCCAGCCGGTCTGCCGCTCGTCTTCGGGCTGATCGCCGTCATCGGCCTCTTCACCGCGCCGATCCAGCGCAACATCGTTTACTTCCACGAGCAGCAGCCGACATGTTCGGCCTCAACGCCGCGCGCGAGCCCGACGGCTTCGCGGAAGCGTCCATGTTGCTGTCGGAGTATCGCAAGATGGAGCCCTCTCCGGCCGAGGAATGGTTCTTTTACGACCACCCGTCGGGCTGGAATCGCGTGCATAATTCGATGGTCTGGAAAGCGCACGAGATCGCCGCGGGGCGTTTGCCGAATACGCCAGGCGGCCCTCCCGCCGGCTGGCGTCCCGATTTCGTCGTCATCCAAGGGCGCGGAGAAAGCGCTACGCCGGCGGCGTCACCCGCCGCAGAGTCAAATTGATCCGCCCGCCCTTCGGCAAGAGACGCGACGTGCCGGGGAGAACGCGGTCGACACCGTGATAGGCCCGCCGGCTTGGGCCCGCGAGCATGCACACATCGCCTGAAGCCAGGCGCACGCTGCGCGTTGCATCGGAACGCAGGCTGCCGCCGACGCGAAAGATCGCCGTATCGCCGAGCGAGATGGACAGCACCGGCGCGTCCCACGCCTCCTCGTCCGCATCGACGTGCAGGCCCATACGCGCATCGGCTTCGTAGAGGTTGACGAGGCACGCCTCCGGCGGCGCGGGATAGCCGGTGAGCTCGCGCCAAAGCTCAAGCACACGCTGTGGCATGTCGGCCCACGGCTCGCCAGTCTCCGGATGCGTCGCCTGATAGCGGTAGCCACGCTCCTTGTCCGTCACCCAGCCGAGTGGACCGAAATTGGTCATACGCACGCGCATCGGCTGACCGGTCTTCGGCATGCGCGGGATGTACCAAGGGCCGGTCCTCAGGCGCGCGAAGACCGCATCGCGCAGCGCCTCTTGTTCGGCTCTGCTCAGCAGGCCGGGCCACAGGCGAAAGCCGTCGAGGTCGGCGGCAAGGCTCATGCAAGCGGCCTATCCCCGCATTCGGTTTCTTTTTTGTTCTCCGCCAGATCGAGGTGGAATGCCCCTATCCCTATTCCCATGCGGCGAATGCGGATAGGCGGGCTCCAAAAGCCTTGCACGACGTAGGCGATACACCACATGAACCCCTGAACTTGCGGGCCGGAGCTTGGACGGGGGCGCCGGACCGCTCAACCTGTTGAGGTCAGGACGCGTGTTTCGGGGACGCCAGCCCATGGGTCCAAGTGCCGAAGACCGCGCCGCTGAAAGAACGAGGACGAGAAGATGGGTAAAGTGATTGGGATCGACCTGGGCACGACGAATTCGTGCGTCGCCGTCATGGAAGGCGGGACCCCGAAGGTCATCGTCAACGCTGAGGGCTCGAACACCACGCCTTCGGTCGTTGCATTCACCGAAAGCGGCGAGCGCCTCATCGGCATCCAGGCGGCGCGCCAGGCCATCACCAACCCGACGCATACTTACTACGCTGTCAAACGCCTGATCGGGCGCTCTTTCGATGACCCGATCACCAAGAAGGACACCGAACTCGTCCCCTACAAGATCGTGCGCGGGCCGAACGGCGATGCGTGGATCCAGGGCCGCGACAAGCAATACGCGCCGTCGGAAATCTCCGCGTTCGTGCTGCAGAAGATGAAGCAGACGGCGGAGGATTATCTCGGCGAACCGGTCACGCAGGCCGTGATCACCGTGCCAGCGTACTTCAACGACGCCCAGCGCCAAGCCACCAAGGACGCCGGCAAGATCGCAGGCTTGGAAGTGCTGCGCATCATCAATGAACCGACAGCGGCCGCTCTCGCGTACGGCCTCGACAAGAGCAAGGACGGCGGCGGCACCAAGACGATCGCGGTGTACGATCTCGGCGGCGGCACCTTCGACATCTCGATCCT
>JAEWNX010000380.1 GCA_023461135.1 Pseudomonadota bacterium | reverse complement strand
GCATCGAGGCCATCACCAGCAGCGACCACACCGCGCTGATCCGCGCGGCGGTGGAAAGCGCGTCTTCGACGGGCGTCTGGATCGGCGCGCCGGACATGGGCGAGTTGCAGAGCGCGCCGGTGATTGTCCGGCACGTCGGCGGACGCGCCATCGTCACTGTGGTCGATCCAACGCAGCTCTTGCCGGAACTTGAGCCCAGCACGCGCGTGCTCATCGCCTCGCGCGATGGCGCGGTGATTTACGCCTCCCCAGCACTGCAGCGCGCCGGGGCGCGCGCGCAGCAGCAGGTGCTCGCCACGACACGCGTTGGCGAAGCTGGCCGGTTGATCCGTGACGGCGACGGCGCCACTTGGGTTGCAGCGGAATCGTCGGCGCAGCTAGGCGGGTTGCGCGTGATGGCGGCGGCGCCCGCGCCGAACGATCTCTCGCTCTGGCTCGCCGCCTTGTTGCGCTTTGCGCTGATGGCGGCCGCGCCCCTCGCCGCGATGGGCGTGCTCTACCTGCTGATGCGGCAGAACGCACAGCGCGCACGGCTGGCCGAGGCGGAAGTTTCACGCGTCGAGACCCACTTCCGCATCGCCGCCGATGGGGCAAAGGTGGGCGTGATCGAGTGGCGGTCGGGCACGGATGAAGTGCAATTGTCGGAGCAAGCCGCACGATTGCTGAATACCGCGCGCGACACGCTCACGTTGCGCGAGCTGCTAGAGCTGATGCACAACGACGACCGCTTCGGCGTCGAGGAGGAATTCCACCGCGCGCGCCAATCGGGATTGCTCGACGCCCGCTTCCGCGTCGTGCGCGGCAATGGCCTGGCGTGGATCGAAATTCGCGGGGCCGCCGTCGAGGATGCAAGCGGACGCATCGAAACGCGCGTGTTCGGCACCGTGGTGGACGCCACGCAGCGCTACGAAGCGGAAGCGCGCGTCTCCCGCCTCGAGAAACAACTGCGCGCCGCCATCGAGAATTTTTCCGGCCCGTTCGCCCTCTGGGATCCGCGGCGCCGGCTGCTGCTCTGGAACCAGAGCTTCGCGGACGCCTTCAAGCTCGGCCCTGAACTCCTGCGTCCGCGCGCGTCCTACGAAGCGATCGCGGCGGCGGCCGCTGCGAACATCCGGCGCGAGAAGCACGATCCGACCAACCCCGATGTGCGCATTATCGAGCTGCAAGACGGGGAGTGGCTGCACGTTGTCGAACGGCGCGCCGCTGACGGCGGCATCATCACCGTCGGCGTCGACATCACGCCCCTGAAGCGCAAGGAAGAAGAACTGGCGCGCAACGAGCGCCGCCTGTCCGATGCGCTCTCGCGCGCCGAAAGCCAGGAATACCGGATCAAGGCGCTGGCGCGCGAAGCGCACGAGGAGCGGCAGAAGGCCGAGGAGGCAAGCCGCGCCAAGTCGACCTTCCTGGCCAACATGAGTCACGAGCTGCGCACGCCGCTCAACGCCGTGATCGGTTTCTCCGAAATCATGGCGAAGGAGCTGTTCGGTTCAATCGGCAACGATCAGTACAAGCAATACGCCACCGATATCTTCGATAGCGGCAACCACCTCTTGGAACTCATCAACGACATCCTCGACATGGCGAAGATCGAGGCGGGAAAGCTCACGCTTTCCCCAAAGGCCCTCGATCCCATGGTGGCCGTGGAACAGGCAGTGCGCCTCACCAAGCGCAAGGCGGAAGAAAAAGGCCTCTCCGTCGTCGTCGACGCGGAGAATGTCCCGGAGATCGAAGCCGATCACCGCGCGGTGAAGCAAATTCTGCTCAACCTCCTGTCCAACGCCGTGAAGTTCACCGAGCAAGGCGCGATCATGGTGCACGTGCGCGGCACGGCGAACGGGCTGACGCTGCGCGTGGTCGACACGGGCTGCGGCATCCCGCCCGAACACTTGCCGCGCCTGGCGCGCCCGTTCGAGCAGGTGGAGCAAGAACTCACGCGCACCAACGCCGGCACTGGCCTCGGCCTGGCGCTCACCAAGTCGCTGACCGAGATGCACGGCGGCAAGCTCTCGATCCAGAGCGAGGTCGGCCGCGGCACCATCGTGACCATCACGCTGCCGCGCAATTTCGGCGGCCGTCGCGCGCCCGAAGCCACAGCGGCGGAATAGTCAGGGCGTCTCCTGCCGTTGCTGGCGCCGCTCGCGCCGCGCACGCCGGCGCTCTTCCAAAATGCGACGAATTTCTTCCCGCTGTTCCGGCGTCAGGTCGGCGTCGTCTTGCGCCGGCGCCGCGCCATCGCTCGCCTCTTCCGCCGGACCGATATTCTGGCGGCGCGCGGGCGTAGCGCGGCGCAGCGCATCCAGAGCTTCGCGGCGCTGCGCTGGCGTCAGGCGCGCGAACGCGTCGACTACATTGTCCTGGAAGATGCCTATAGCCCGCTGGTCGGCCTCGCGCAGACGCGCGAACGCGGCGCGCACGCGCTCTGCATCATAGGGTTCGGCAGCCGCGGCGATGAAGGCGTCGCGGCGCGCTTGCAGCGCCGCACGGCGCAGATCGCCGGACTCGGTCCAGCTATCGGCCAGTTCGCGGCGCATGATTTCGCGCGTCTCAGGCGGTAGCGCCGCGAGAAACGCGCGCGGGCCGGGCATGCGCTGGACGACTGTCGCGTCAGCTTCGCGCTGCAACCGCACGCCGGCCCCCCATGCGCCGGCGACGGCGCCGATCACCAGCAGATTGAGCGCCACCGACACGAACAACAGCGTGCGCCAAGGAAAGCCGCTCATCCGTCCTCTCCGATCATCAGCGGCGCTTCGAACGCCGCCGCGAAGTAAGCA
>JAEWNX010000379.1 GCA_023461135.1 Pseudomonadota bacterium | reverse complement strand
CGTCCGGACCACTCAGGCGGCTTTTTCGGAAATCTCGGACACGAGCGTCGCAAAAGCCCACTCGATCCAGGGCAAAAGCGCTGCGACATCGCTCGCGTCCACCGTCGCCCCGCACCAGATGCGCAGGCCGGGCGGCGCGGAGCGATACGACGCTGCATCGAGCGCAACGCCTTCCTTTTCCAGCAGCGCGGCAAGCCGCTTGGCGAACTCGGCTTGAGCTTCTTCGCTCAATCCCGTCACACGCGGATCGACGACCTTGAGGCATACGCCCGTGTTCGAGCGGATCGCCGGATCATCCACCAGGTTCGCGATCCAAGGCGTCTTGGCGACCCAATCGTGCAGCACTTTCGCGTTGGCATCGCAGCGTGCGTGCAGCGCCTTCAGGCCGCCAATGCTCTCGCCCCATTTCAACGTATCGAGATAATCCTCAACCGCCAGCATGGAGGGCGTGTTGATCGTCACGCCCTCAAACAGGTCCGCATCCAGCTTGCCCTTCTTGGTCAAGCGGAAGAGTTTCGGCAGCGCCCGGTCCGGCGTGTAGCTCTCCAGCCGCGCCACCGCGCGCGGCGAAAGGATGATCATGCCGTGCGCAGCTTCTCCGCCCATCACCTTCTGCCACGAATAGGTAAGGACATCGCACTTGGACCACTCGATGGGCTGCGCGAAGGCTGCGGACGTACAATCGTTGATCGTGATGCCTTCGCGATCGGCAGCGATCCAATCGAAATTCGGAATCTTCGCGCCCGACGTCGTGCCATTCTGCGTGAAGACGATGTCCGCCTCGCGCCGCGCCTTACCGAAATCCGGCAAGGCGCCATAGGGCCGCGCGACGTACAGCGTGGCGTCCAGCTTCAGCAGCTTGGCGTCCGTGATCCATTCTTCGCCGAAGCTTTCCCAGGCGAACACGTCGACCGGGCGGCAGCCCAGCATCGACCACATCGCCATCTCCACCGCGCCCGTATCGGACGCTGGCACGATGGCGATCTTGAAATCCGCAGGCACTTCCAAAAGCGCGCGCGTGCGATCGATCGCTTCCTTCAGCTTGGCCTTGCCCAGCTTGGAGCGATGCGAACGGCCCAGGGCCGCGTTGTCCAACGCAGCCAAACTCCAGCCAGGACGTTTTTTGGTTGGCCCCGATGAAAACCGGGGATCGGCCGGGCGTGACGCCGGCTTGGCGGGTATGCTCATATTATCTCCCATCCTTACAGATGGGCGTCCGCCGTTGGGAGCGGATGGCCCGACGATGCTGGTGCGCCTGTTCGGCCCCGATTGCAATAAGCCGGCGGCGCCCTAAACGGGACGCCTCTGCACAGAACGGAAGGGACGCAATGAAAGGCCAAGACAAGGCGCCGCCTGCGGGCAAGAAGCGGGACGTTCGCCAACTCATTGGCGCGGCTTTCGCCGGCGACCGCGCCCCGCCCGAGTTGAGCGTGGCCATCGTGAGCCTCGTCGAGCTCTGCCAGGTTGCGATGCCCGATCCCGCCGCGCTGCGCGAAGCGATCCAGGGCGCCGGTTTTGCCGAGGGCCCGCCCGAGCGCGCCGACGAGATTGGCGGCCTGTTGGCGCTGGACCAGAAAGTGTACTCCTCTCCCGTCCGCAATCTTCGCCATCAGATTTTCGCGCGCGAGCGCAACGAAGCGCGCGTGCGTCTGCTGATCAGTGAGGGCGAGAGCCCTGAGGGCAAGGTCGTTTTTGTCTCTACCATCTTTGCCGGCGCCATCGAAGCCGACGCCGTGAAAGCAGCCGCCCACGTCACAAAAAAACAACCGCTCACCGGCGCCACCGTGACAAACGCCAACGGCCTGCCCTTGCGGCGCGTGTTCTGGGACACGAAGGGGGAGAGCGGCGTGCTGGGCCTCATGGTGACGGGTCCGCAAGATGTCGACGCCTGGGACGGCGCGCGCGCGTTCACCGCGTTCAATCTTGCAGGCAAGCGGAAGTCCTGAGGGAGAGGCTCTATGACCCTGACGCTCTACATGCACCCGATCTCGACGGTGAGCCGGCCCGTGGCGCTCTTCGTCGCGGAGAAGAACCTGCCCGTTGAGGAAAAAGTGCTCGACTTGATGGCGGGCGAGCACAAGGGGCCCGCCTACCTTGCAATCAATCCGAACGGCCAAGTGCCGGCGCTGGTCGAGGGCGACTTCCGCATGGCGGAAAGCTCGGCGATCCTGAAGTACCTGGCTTCGCGCTTCGATTGCCCGGAATATCCGAAGAATCTCAACGAGCGCGCGAAGGTCGATGAGGCGATGGATTGGTTCAACACCAATCTCTACCGCGATTTCGGCTACGGCCTGCTCTATCCGCAGATCTTCCCGCACCATAAGCGGCCGAGCGAGGAATTTCACAACGGCGTCGTCGCGTGGGGGAAAGCCAAGACCGAAGCCGCGCTCAAGATCCTCGACGTCAATATCATTGGCGCCAACGATTACGTCGCTAACAACCGCATCTCGATCGCCGACTATTTCGGCGTGGGCCTACTCACCGCGGGCGAGACGATCGGCTGCACCTACGGCGATTATCCGAACGTCTGCCGCTGGATCGCGTCGATGAAGAAGCTGCAGAGCTGGAACCGGGTGAACGACGTGTTCAACGGCTTCGCCGCCAGCATGAAGGGAAAAGCGTTCGAGCGCGTGTAACGCTTTACTTTCCCGTCACCACGATGCGTGGCGCCGCCGGTTCACTTTCTTCGGCGGGCGGCGCCGGATGCGAAGCCGGCGGCCGCACGTCTTGCGCCGGGGCCGGCGGCGGCGTCGCCTCGATCACCGCGCCGTCGCCCTCGATCCCCGGCAACATCGGCTCTTCGAAGATGGCCGGCAATTGCTTGGCCTTGCGCGCGCGGCGTTTCTTGCGCTTCGGGGCCTCGGGATGGTCTTCGAGCCGGTTGTGCAGACGCGCGAGCGAGGGATCGAGTTCGCCGCGCAAATACACCGCGACTTGCCCCAGCAAGCGCACGCTCGACAGCGTCTGGATCGCACGCATGTAGCCGCCGCGCTTCGACGCCTGGTACCCCACCACGCTCTCCAGATCGAACCGGTCGCACCAATACGGCGCCGCATCGGCGAACGCCGAACCCGTCACTGGGTCCTCCTCGATGCCCGCACCCGGCGCGAAGAAGCGCTGCGCGAAATCGTAGGACTTGCCCTCGTCTGCCGGTGCGCTGACGACAAGATGCCCCTGCCGCGGCCCACGTACGATGCGGTTGATCGCGGCGATGTCCGGCGTCAGCGCAGCG
>JAEWNX010000378.1 GCA_023461135.1 Pseudomonadota bacterium | reverse complement strand
ATGGGCCGGCTCGCTGCGCCGCCCGATCCCGTTCGTTGCGAGAGCCGCTTAGTTCGGGGTCTCTTTGTCTTTGCGCTGACGGTCGCCCTGTTCTTTATCCGGGCGCTCCATGTCTTCGCGTTCTTGATCCGGACGGCGGCCCGGCTGAGCCTGACGCTCTTGATCGCGTTCTTGGTTCGGTTGTTGTGGGTTGTTGGCCATAAAAGACACCTCAAGCGTTGCCCGCCCTTGCGCCAACAACGTCTGTAGAACCTCTTGGTTCCAAAAAACCGTGGTTCATCAGTGCGTTACCGTATTAACATCGGATAGTCGCGTGCTCCCCGGCGCGCGCCCGCGCAACACTCAGTGCACTACAGAAATAGAATCGCACGCCACCGCGTAAGCGCTTGTCACTGCGGGCGTTTCGCCCACTTGCGGCGCGCCGATAAATCAGTCATGCGCGTGCCGCGAAAGCGGTTCTCATGACGAAGATTCTCGTCGACGGCGTTGAAGTCGACGTCCCCCCAGAATTGACGTTGCTGCAGGCGTGCGAAGCCGCCGGCGCCGAGATTCCGCGCTTTTGTTACCACGAGCGTCTCAGCATCGCCGGCAACTGCCGCATGTGCCTCATCGAGGTCAAGGTCGGCGGCAAATCCGGCCCCAAGCCGATCGCCTCGTGCGCGCAGCAGGTGAAGGATCTGCCGCCGCCGCGCGACGACAAGCTCAACGAGCTCGTCACCAAGAGCGACGCCGTGAAAAAGGCGCGCAACGGCGTGATGGAGTTCCTGCTCATCAATCACCCGCTCGACTGCCCGATCTGCGACCAGGGCGGGGAATGCGACCTCCAGGACCAGTCCGTCGCCTATGGCCGCGGCGGCTCACGCTTCGATGAGAACAAGCGGGCCGTCGAAGAAAAATACATGGGCCCGCTGATCAAGACGGTGATGACGCGCTGCATCCAGTGCACGCGCTGCGTCCGCTTCATCACGGAAGTCGCGGGCGCGCCCGAGATCGGCGCCACGGGCCGCGGCGAGGACATGGAGATCACCACGTACCTCGAATCGGCGCTGACGAGCGAGTTGTCGGCCAACGTGATCGATCTATGCCCCGTAGGCGCGCTCACCTCCAAGCCATACGCCTTCAACGCCCGGCCCTGGGAGCTCACCAAGACACCCAGCGTCGACGTGATGGACGCTCTGGGTTCCGCTATCCGCGTGGATGCGCGCGGAGACGCAGTGTTGCGCGTGATGCCGCTGGTGAACGAGGAGATCAACGAGGAGTGGATCTCCGATAAGACGCGCTACGCCGTCGATGGTCTCGCCCGCCAGAGGCTCGACCGGCCCTACCTGCGCGAAAACGGCAAGCTCCGGCCCGCAAGCTGGGGCGAGGCGCTCGAGGCGACCGCGGAAGCGCTCTCCGGCAATCCCAAGAAGATCGGCGCCGTCGCCGGCGATCTTGCTTGCGCCGAAAGCATGAAGGCGACGCTCGATCTCTTCCGCGCTCTGGGCTCGCCCAACACCGATTGCCGCGCCGACGGCTCAGTGCTCGGCGGCGGCCCGCGCCAGGGCTATCTCTTCAACTCGACGATTGCCGGGATCGATGAAGCGGATGCGATCCTTCTGATCGGTGCGAACCCGCGCCTCGAAGCGCCGGTGCTGAACGCGCGCATCCGCAAGGCGTGGTTGCGCGGCGCCGAGATCGCGTTGCTCGGCGAAGCGGCCGACCTCACCTATCCCTACGCGCATCTGGGCGTGAATTTCGCCGGCATGAAGCTGCGCGACGAGACGGTCGAGAAGCTTCGCGCTGCGAAGCGTCCGATGATCATTGTCGGGGCAGGCGCGTTCGCGCGCGGCGACGGCGGGGCCGTGCTGCGCGCGGTCGGCAAGCTGGCGGCGGCCGCTGCGGTTGTTCGCGAGGGCTGGAACGGCTTCAACGTACTGCATACGGCCGCCTCGCGCGTCGCCGGCCTCGATCTCGGCTTCCTGCCCGGCGCAGGCGGCAAGAGCGCGTCGGAGATGTTCAAGGGCGGCATGGACACGCTGTTCCTGCTCGGCGTCGACGAAGCCGCGCTGCCGAAAGCCGGAACGATCATCTATCTGGGCACGCACGGCGACGCCGGCGCGCACCGCGCCGACATCATCCTGCCGGGCGCGGCCTACACCGAGAAAGACGCCACCTGGGTCAACACGGAGGGACGCGTCCAATACGGCCGCCGCGCCGCTTTCCCGAAGGGCGAAGCGAAGGACGATTGGACCATCCTGCGCGCGCTCTCAGGCCTTCTCGGCAAGACGTTGCCGTACGACAGCCTGGGGGATCTACGCGCCAAGATGATCGCAGATCACCCAACATTCGGTCAGGTCGATTACGCGCCGGGCGCCGCCGATCTCGCCGCCTTCGATCCCGCCCAGCTTGGCGCCGAGGGCGACATGACCAAAGAGCCGTTGCGCTCGCCGATCGTCGATTTCTATCTCACCAACCCGATCGCGCGCGCATCGAAGACGATGGCCGAATGCGCGCGGCTGCGCGCCGGCGCCTACAAGGTGGCGGCGGAATGAACCCGAACGCCGACTACGTTCCGTTCATCACGCTCCCGCTCGAATGGGAGTGGACGCTCATGAAGACGGGCCAGGTGCTCGCCATCATGATCCTGCTGCTGCTTTCGCTCGCGTTTCTCTTGCTGTTCGACCGCAAGGTGTGGGCGGCCGTGCAATTGCGCAAAGGGCCAAACGTGGTCGGGCCGTTCGGACTGCTGCAATCCTTCGCGGACTTTTTCAAGTTCGTGTTCAAGGAAATCGTTATCCCGGCAGGCGCGAACAAGACGGTCTTTATCCTCGCGCCGTTGCTGACCTTCGTGCTCGCCTTCGTCGGCTGGGCGGTTATCCCCTGGGCGCCCGACGTTGTCATCGCCGACCTCAATGTCGGCATCCTCTACCTGTTCGCGATCTCTTCGCTCGGCGTCTACGGCATAATCATGGGCGGCTGGGCCTCGAACTCGAAATATCCGTTTCTCGGCGGTCTGCGTTCGGCCGCGCAGATGGTGAGCTACGAAGTTTCCATCGG
>JAEWNX010000377.1 GCA_023461135.1 Pseudomonadota bacterium | reverse complement strand
CCGATGCGGCGACGGATGCGCAGTTTCGCGATCTCGTCGATCGCCTGGCCGAGCGGTCTAGGCGCTCACGTCCGTTTCTCTTGCGCCGCTTCGACGCTTCACGACTGACAAGCGAAGGCCGCATCCTTTACGACGCGATCCTGCCGGGCGCCGAAGCGGAAGCCGCGCTCGCGCGCCGGGCGTGGGGCGTCAACGCACTGCCCTATGCGGTCACGCATCGCTACGGCGCCTGGCGGCGCGCGGCCGAGATGCGCGAAGAGGACGACGCCGACCGCTCCGCTGTGCTTGTGCACGACGACACCAACCGGCTGGAGGGCGACGCCGAGCGCGGCGTGAGCGCGCCAGACTTCCTGCTCGATGCAACCATCCCTGCGGTGGAAGCCGCGACGGCGCGCGTTCTGGCGCAGACGGGCGACCGCTACGAGCCTCTGGCGCACGCGCTGACGCGCCAATTGGAAGTGCTGCGGCAGCAGCGAACGCGCGCGCCTTCCGAAGCCGGCGTCTGGCAATTCCCGGAGGGTGAAGCCTTCTACGCACAAACCCTGCAATTTCACTTGGGCGCGCCCATCGAACCGCGCGCTGCGCACGAGCTGGCGCTGTTGCGGGCGCGCGACCTGCAGGCGGACATGGACGCCGTAATGCGCGCGCAAGGTTTCACGCACGGCGACGTGGCGGCGCGGCTGCGCGGGCTGCTGGCCGATCCGCGCTATCGCTACGCGCAGGACGATGCGGGCAAAGCCGCGGCGGTCGCTGATATGAACGAAAGCCTCGCGCGCGCGCGCGACTTGCTTACCGCGCACATCGACGGCGTCGCGGACGCGCCGGCTGAGATACGCCGCCTGCCCGCAAACATCGAAGCGGCAGGCACACAGGGACGCCGCGCCGGCGCAATCTATTACGTGGATCTCGGCGCGCCGCGTGCGCGCTGGACGCTGCCAAGCGTCGTCCATCACGAACTGATCCCCGGACACATTCTGCAAACGCCATACGAAGAAGCCGCCTCCGCGCCCGCCTTGCAAGTGCGCTACGCCGCCGGCTACGGCGAAGGCTGGGCCGCGTATGCCGAGCAGCTCGCCGATGGCGCGGGCGCGTTCGCGCACGATCCGATGGCGCGCATCGGCTATCTGCACTGGATGCTATTTCGAATGGCGCGCGTCGTCGCCGACACCGGCATCCACGCTCTCCGCTGGTCTCGCCAGCGCGCCGTGGATGAGATGCGGGCGCTGCAGGGCGAGTCTATCGCTTTCGTCAGCATCGAGGACGACGTCGTGCGCTTCTGCGCCCAACCCGGCGCGCATGCAGCGCAAGGGCTTGCCGCGCTGCACCTGGCGCAACTGCGCGAGCGCACGCAGCGCGCCGCAGGGGCGGCGTTCGATCCAAAGCGCTTTCACACAGCGATGCTTCGCTATGGCCCCCTCTCCCCGCCCGGCCTCGATCAAGCGGCGCGCGCGGCGTTCAGCGCCTAAGAAAAACGGGCGCTGGTGGAAGCCAGCGCCCGTGATGGGAGGTCGTTGGGAGAAATCAGTAGGTGTAGCGCGCGCCGAAAAAGAGCGAGCGGCCGTAGTGGTGATAGAAGGAAAGCCGATCGTCCGGCGTCAGGAACTGGTCGTTCACTTCGTCGGTGAGGTTCACGCCTTCAAAGGTGATCGCGAAATTGTCGTTGACGTTGTAGCGCATCGTCGCGTCGATGTTCAGCGTTTCGCCCGTCTCTTCGGTCGCGTTGCCGTTCCGTCCTGGCAGCGTGGTCGGATAATCGCTGCGATAGGCCGCTGACACGCGCGCGCTGAACCGGTCGTCCTCGTAATAGATCGTGCCGTTCCAAGACGTGCCGGAAAGCTGCAGCAGCGGGCCGCGGATCGTCGGATTGCCGGCGCCGTCGACGTACTGAACGTCCGATTCCACGCTCGTGTAATTTGCGAGCACGCCGAAATTCGAAAGGACGCCATCGAACCAGAAGAACGGCAATTGCAGCGAGACCTCGTAGCCTTCCACCGGCCCGCCGGGCGTGTTGCGCGGCAAGTTGAACGCCCAATTCACGCTGGGATTACAGCCCACCGTCGCGCCGCACGCGGCGATCGCCACGCTGTCGGGCAGGCCAAGCGGGTTGCCGGTGAACGGCGCGTCGTCGCGCACCGTCTGGATGAACGCTTGAAGGTCGCGCACGAAATAGGCGACCGAGAGCAATCCCCCTTCGGTGAAATACCATTCAGCGCTGAGGTCGAACGCCTCCGCCAAAGTCGGCTCAAGGTCCGGGTTGCCGGCCGTGACGGTGCGGTTCGAGCCGCTGACGGTTACCGCCGCGCCCGGGGTCAAGAAGCCAAGGTTCGGACGTGACATCACGCGCGCGGCGCCGAAGCGGAACAACAAATCGTCGATCGGCTCCGCCACAAGGTTCAGCGACGGCAGCGTATTGTTGTATTCGCGCTCCACTGTCGTTTGCACGGGCACGCCGCCGCTGAACGTGTAGCCCGTGCTCGACAGATCGGTCTCCACATAGCGCACGCCGACGTTGCCGCGGAAGCGGCCGCCGGGACTGCGCCAATCGAGTTGCGCATAGGTGCCGAGCGTGTCTTCGCCGACGGAATTGTTGTTGCCGAGCGCCGGCTCGATGCCGAGCGGGAAGACCGACTCGTCATAGAGATTCCAAAGTCCTGCGGCTGCATTGATGTCGGGCACAAGCCATGTCGTCGGCAAGCCGGAGGGCAGGCTGAGCCCGCGGCCGCTCAGCTCCATCAGCATCGAGTAATTGGCGATTGGCGTCCCCGACGCAAATCCGGGAATGGTCGGCTCAAGATTCGCCGTAGTGCCGTTGGAGCGGCGCCGTTCGGTGGTTTCGAATTCGAAGCTGCGCCAGCTTAGGCCGCCGCTCAGCGTGAAGGTGTCCGTGAGATCCCATTCCAGATCGCCCTGGGCGGTTTCGTACGTATTGAGCGCCGTTTGCGGGCGCAGACGGATTTGCTCAAGGTGCCACGTCGCCGGCGAGGTGAGATTCGTCGCGCCGTAAGTGATCAGCGGCAGGCGATTGTCATCGCGGAAGTCGTACACGTAGCCGTTGATATTGTCCGCATCGAACAGAAGCGTCGTCTGCACCGGGTTCTGGTGATCGGACTCGGCGAATCCGGCCATGCCGCGGAACGTGAGGCGGTCGGAAAGCTCGTGCTCGACGTCCAGCGTCAACTGAGTGAACTCGGTGGAGAGTTCGTCGAAGCGGAGTTCAGAGCGGATATCGACGCCGTTGAACGCGCCATAGACAAGCGTGCCGCCTTGGATTTCCGCGTCGGTGACCGTCACGCCGCCGATGCCGGCGGCGCCGTTGGTGCTGAACACCGCCGATTCGAGGAACGATTCCGTGCGCGTGCCCTCGAAGTTGGCGTAGAGCCCGCTCAGCGTAATCTGTGTCGCGTTGGTCGGGTCCCATTGCAGCGCGGCGGTTACGCCGATGCGTTCCTGTTCGTGCTGATAGACGTCGTAGCGCGGAATGCGGGGATGGAACGCGGCGTTCAACTGCGCCAGCGTGTACGGCGCAGTGGTTTCCGAACCGAAGCCCGCGCCGGAGCCCGCGCCAGTCTGCCACCGCACAGTGCTGGCGCCCTCTTCCAGCGACTCGCGATCGCTGTACGCGACCGAGAATAGCGCACCGAAATTGTTCCAGCGGTTGCTGATCAGGAAAGCGACGCGCGGATCGGTGCTTTCGGAGAGATCGTTGTAGTGGCCTTGGCCGGACGCGGCCATCGTGAAGCCGTCATAGTCGAACGGCAGCGCCGTGCGCAGATCGATCGTCGCGCCCAGCGCGCCCTCCTCGATCTCGGCCGAAGCGCTTTTGCGCACGGTGATGGAGTTGAAGAGCTCGGAAGCAAAGACGTTGAAATCGAACGAGCGCTGCCGGTTTGTGCCGCCAACGGCGTCGGTGCCGCCAGTGGTCGCCAGCGTCTCCATCCCGTTGATGCGCACGCGGGTGAATTGCGCGCCAAGGCCGCGCACGGTGATCTGACGGCCTTCGCCCGCGTCACGGGTGATCGCCACGCCAGGCACGCGCTGGATTGATTCGGAAAGGTTGAGATCGGGAAAGTCGGCGATGTCTTCGGCGACGATCGCATCGACTGCGGCGACCTCATCGCGCTTGATGTCGATGGCGGCCGCGATACTCGCGCGAAAGCCGGTGACGACGATTTCCTCGTCCGCGACGGGCTCGTCCTGTGCGAGGGCCACGCTCCCTGCGCCCATTCCCAGAGCCAGCGCCAACGCGCTCAAGGATGCGCTTCCCCAGCGCGTCTTGCCCGCGAGTGAACCGGTGTGCTTTGCCGCCATAACGTCCCTCCCGGCGGGCCCCGGACGGTTGGACGGATTTCTGCGCCCAGCCGTAAAGGCCGCGTTTCATCCCTATGACACCGCTTTCATCGTTTTTGCTACCGGTGTCTATTCTAGGACTAGGTCAGAATTGGCGGGTTTGGCAAGGCCCCTCATCTCGTCAGGGCAAGCGGGCGTCGCCTTTGTGTGTCGCGGAGGCCGCAGGTACCTCATAGGGCCTGATGGGTGATTGCCCCGTTCGAGACCGTCAGCACTGCCTGAGCCGTCGGTATCGCGGCCGGGTCGGCGGCCATGAGATCCATGGAGAACGCGCTGATGTCGGCGCGTTTCCCGGCTTCGAGCGTGCCGCGTTCGGTTTCCTCGGACACCGCGAAGGCAGGCGCCCAGGTCAGCATCTTCAACGCGTCCTCACGGCTGACGGCCTGGTCGAGCCCCCAGTTCGGACCGGCAAAGCCCGAAAGATCGTGCCGATGCGCGGCGGCGTAGAACTCGATCAGCGGATCGCCTTTCTCCACCGGCGCGTCGCTTCCCGCGGCGATCACCGCGTTCGATTGCAGCAGTGCGCGCCAAGCGTACGCCCCGGCGAGACGTGACGGACCCAAACGCGCAGGGGCGAAATGCAGATCGCTGATTGCGTGCGAAGGCTGCATCGAGGCGATGACGCCCATCGCGCCGAAGCGCGGAATGTCTTCGGGTGCGATCACCTGGGCGTGCTCGACGCGCCAGCGCGCGGCGCCGAGCGCAGTGGGCTCGTCGGCGAACGTGTCGCGATAAGCGTCGAGCACCAGGCGGTTGCCGCGATCGCCGATCGCATGAGTGGCGACCTGATAGCGCCCTTCGCGCGCCCGACGGAGATGCTCGAGCAATTCTTCTACAGGCGTGACGAGCAAGCCGCTGGTTGTCGGCATGTCGCTGTATGGCGCGAGCAAGGCCGCGCCGCGCGAGCCAAGCGCGCCGTCCATGTAAAGTTTGACCCCGCGGATACGCACGTTGGCGTCGCGCTCGGCTTGCGCCTCAGCCGCCAGAACGGCGGATTCCGGCTGCAAATAAAGGTCGGCGCGCAAGGGCAGCTCGCCTGCGGCGGAGAGCGCGCGGAACACATCCGCTTCCTCGGCGCCGGTGCTCATGTTGCAGATGCCGACCCAACCCCGGGAAGCGTAGAGCCGCCCCGCTTCGCGTAGCGCATCTCTCAGCATCTGCGGCGTCGGCGCAGGCAGAGTCTGCTCC
>JAEWNX010000376.1 GCA_023461135.1 Pseudomonadota bacterium | reverse complement strand
TTCATCAGGTGCAGCGCGCGATAGTAGACGTTGTTCATGCCCATGATCGCCGAAGCAGCCTTGGCGGCGTTTGCCGCTGCGGGCTCGATCTTGCTCACGATTTCCGCCTCGATGGCGCGCAATAGCGATGGCTCGCCGATCGCGTGAGCGCTGGCCAGGAACGCGCCCCACTTCTGCTGCTCGGTCAGCGTCTGATCGCTGGCGAGCGAGCCGAGGTTGAGTTTGATGTCTTTGGCGTAGTCGGGAAGGGTGTCGCGCAGGGCGTCGAATGACACGATGGTTTCCTTTGCTCATGAAGGCGCCGGCGCGACGTTGAGAGCCCAACGCCGCGCCGGTTCTTCCGCGCGCCACGGGGGGAGGGTAGAGGGGCGCGCAGTGACGGGTTTTGGTGGCGAACCTCAGGCCGCCTTCAGAACTTCGCCGCCGACCGGACGGTTGCAGGGGCAAAGTTCATCGGTCTGCAAAGCGTCGAGCACGCGCAGCGTGTCCTGCGGATTGCGGCCGACATTGAGGTTCGTCACGTAGACATGCTGGATCACGTTATGCGGATCGACGATGAACGTCGCGCGCAGCGCCACGCCTTCCGACGAACGCACGCCCAAGCCGTCAACCAGCGAGCCGTTGGAGTCGGCGAATTGCCAGTGCGCCAGTTTTGCGAGATCCTTGTGGTCGCGCCGCCAGGCGAGCTTCACGAATTCGTTGTCGGTCGAGCCGCCCAGCACCACCGCGTCGCGCTCTTCGAACTCCTTGTTAAGGCGCGCGAACTCGGCGATCTCCGTCGGGGAGACGAAAGTGAAGTCTTTCGGGTAGAAGTAGATGACCTTCCACTTTCCGGGGAAGGACGCTTCCGTCACTTCTTCAAACGCCGACTGGCCCTTTTCCTCGTGCTGCATGAAGCCGGGCTTCACGCCAGTGACTTTGAAAGCAGGCAGTTTGTCGCCGATCCCCAGCATGGGTAGGTCTCCTCTGATGTGTGGGTGTGCGCGGAATGTAGGGATGGCTACACGTAAAGGCCAATTGGACTCTCGCGCGTGCGGAATAGACTTAAGCTATTGACTTTCAAGACTGCATGGCTGGCATGCGACGGTGGATGCTGCGACGCACGCACGTGGCGTGAAGCGTCGGCTTCCACAGGTCCCCTTCGCGGGCCATGATCGCCGGGAGGCGGCGGGGAGGCGGGCATGCATTGGTTTGTCGGACTTGGATTGGCAGCTTTTCTGTTCATCAGCCCGGCTGCGGCGCAGACGCCGCTCTTTTCAGATAACAGCGAAATCGAAATCACGGTCGAAGCGCCCTTTACGACGCTGGTGCGCACTGCGCGGCGCAATACGGATCCTTATCCCGGCGCGCTTATCCACGACGGCCAGCGCTACAATCTTCTCGTCTCGGCGCGCGGCCAGACGCGGCGCACGACGGATCGCTGCACCTTCCCGCCGCTGCGCATCGATTTCGAAAACAACGAACTGCGCGAGACGCTCTTCCGCGGCCAGAACAGGCTGAAGCTTACCACGCACTGCCGGGCCTCCGCGAGCTACGAGCAATATTACGTGCTCGAGTACACGGCCTATCGGCTCTACAATGAACTCACGCCGATGAGTTTTCGGGCCCGGCCGCTGCGGGTGACGTATCACGACACCGAAGGCCGGCGCGGCGATGAAACCCATTTCGGCTTTGTTGTCGAGGACGAAGACGATCTCGCGCGCCGCAACGGCCGCGAGGCGCTTGAGATCGAAACCGGCGCCGTAAACGCGACACAGCTCGACCCGCAAGCCGCGGCGCGATATTCGCTGTTCCAGTTCATGATCGGCAATGTCGATTGGGACATGGTGGCGAGCGCCGCAGGGCGCGACTGCTGTCACAATACGCGCCTGCTGGCCGCGTCCGAAACGGCGCGCGATGCGCTCATTCCAACGCCCTACGACTTCGACAGCGCCGGCTTGGTGGATGCGCCGTACGCAGCGCCGCCCGAAGGGTTGCGGATGCGCAGCGTGCGCGAGCGTTACTATCGCGGCTATTGCCGCCACAACGAGCAGCTCCCCGCGGCCATCGCGCTCTTCCAGTCGCGGCGCGAGGCAATCAACGCACTCATCGCGAGCCAGACCCGTTTGTCGGACCAGCGCCGACAAACCGCGCGGCGCTACATAGACGGCTTTTACGAAATCATCTCCGATCCCGAGCGCGTGCAGCGCCAACTGATCGAGCGCTGCCGCTAGTTTACAGGCGCGGCTGCTGCGCATTCCGCAGCGAGCGCGCGGACCGGCGATTCAGCCAAATCCAACGCAGCAACCCGCGCGAAATAGGCGCAGCGCGCTTGCGGCGTCGAGGCGTCGAGCGGCACGCGCTGGCCGCGGTGCACGGCCGTCACCTGCTCGCCCTCGATGATCACGAACGCATGCGGATCGGCGTGGCCGCGCGGCACGGCGATGTCGGCGACGAGCACGCGCCCGCCGAAGCGCGGCATTACCAGTGGCGCCAGCTTGGTGTGGCCGATCACTATGCGCCGAACGCCCTGGCGCGCCAGCACGGCTTCCAGATTCGGAGTTTCGATCGCTTCGTCGTTCTGCGCGAAACCCCGATACCAGAGCGGTCCTTCCTCGTTGGTGACGATATCGGCGTAGCCTTCGGCCGGCTGGCCGTTCAGTGCTGCTTGCACGGCGCGATTCAAGGCGGCGCGATCGGCGGCGGCGAACGCAGGTCCGATCCCGGCATGCAGGAAAAGCGTGTCGTTGATGCGGATCACGCTGTTGTGCCCGGCGACCCAGCGGCCGTACGGGCCACTCGGCGCCCAGCCTTGACGATGTTCCACCCACCCAAGGGGATGCTCGGTATCGAAGCGTTGACGGAACGCCTCATCGATCACCGGCAAGCCGCCCGCGGGAGGGCTGGCGCGCACCTGATCGATGTAACGTTGATAGAATTGATCGCGCACCCGCGCCGAGTTGCGCGTGGCGAACGCGGCGTATTCGCCGGCATGCACGTAGCGCAGGTCGCCCTGGATGTTCATGGCCTCGTGGTTGCCGATGAGGGCATGCACGCGCCCGCCGGCGCGCTGCGCTTGGCGCTCGAGCCGCATCAAGTGATCCATGATCGCGCGGCTGTTCGGCCCGCGGTCGGGGATGTCGCCGAGCTGCACCAAATGCGCGCGTCCGCCGATCCAATTGCCGCGTGCGTCGATAAGGCCCGCGGTGCGCAGCATATCGAGATACTTCTCGTATGCGCCCTCCAGATCGCCGATCACGACGATGCGCTCGACGCCCGTCCATTGCGCTTGCGCGGCCTGCGCCTGCGCGGGCGCGGGCGCGGTGGCGCACCCGAGCAGAAAGGCGGCGGCGAGGAGGGTGCGTACGAGGTTCATCATGGGATCCGAGAATAGCGGCTCAGCCGCGGGTGGCCACCGGCGGCCTCGTCGGAAACAATGAGCGAGCCATCGGGCAATACCGTGACGCCCTCCGGCTGGGGATGGCCGCGCAGGCGGCGTGCGGCCAGGACGTTCCCTTCGTGGTCGAGTTCGACCAGCGCGGGATTGCCGGCGGAAATCACAATCACACGCCCGCTGGCCGGATCGATCTCAACGCCCGACGGCTGAAAGCGGTGCACGCCGGCGAGCGTCGCGAAGTTGTCGCGCGTCTGCGCCCAAGGCCCCGTTGCGTAATCGCCGATCGCCCAGGAGCGGAGGGGAGTCCACGCCATCTCGCCGCCGTTCTCGTAGGGGCGCTTGCAGGCGAAAATGAGACTCGTGGTTTCCGCGAGATAGGCGAGGCCTTCGATTTCGCAAACGTCGGCCAGCCCAACGTCATGGCGCTGGTACTCGACGTGTGCGCCGTCGGCGCCCTCGCGGAAGGAATAGAGTTCGCCTTGACTGTTGGTCAGCCAGAAGTCGCCGTTCGGCGTGATCGCCAAGCCTTCGAAGTCGTCCCGGATAGCCGGCTCGCCCAGTGAGAAAGACTTAAGGACTTCGCCGCGCGCGGCATCGAGCTGATAAATCACGCCGCGTTCGTCATCGTGTGCAAACACGCGACCGTCCGCCGTAACGGCAAGCCCGGAAATTTCGCGCAGGCGATCGGGCAAGCGCCATTGCTGGCTCGGCGTCTCCGCAAACAACGATCCATCGCGCGATGCATCAGATGGCTCGGCGCTGCACGCGACCGCCAGCGCCACAACAAACACCCTAATCAAACCTTGCCCCTCACGAGCCAACTCTCGCATTCACCTAGCAGTCAGCAACATCGCGTCAAAAGGATGAGCGGAGGCTGAGCGCGTGCTTAATCCGCGCTAACTCTTGTGAAGCTGAATTTACCATGAAAATCAGCACATAAGCGCGCCGCGCACATCATGCCTTAACTCTGATCCGTTTCATTATGACACTCCGCACCAAGTGCAGAAAAAGCGCTGGGCGGGCGTTGTTGGTTGGTTGAGGCGCGTATGGCCCGGGTGGCGGTGCTTCTTGGGGGCTTGAGCCCCGAACGTCCTGTGAGCCTGGTCTCCGGACGCGATTGCGCGGCTGCGCTGCGCAGGCTCGGTCACGAAGTGATCGAGATCGATCCGCAAAACGAAGGCTGGATCGCCGAACTCAAAGACGCGCGGCCTGACGTTGTTTTCAACGCGCTGCACGGCGAGTGGGGCGAAGACGGACGCACGCAAGGCGTGCTCGATTATCTCAAGCTGCCCTACACGCACTCCGGCATGCTCGCCTCCGCGATCGCCATGGACAAGGACAAGTCTAAGGCTGTGTTCGCGCAAGCTGGTCTCCCGCTGGCGCATGGCCGGCTGATGAACCGCTTGGAAGCGGCCAAAGCCCATCCGATGCCTGCGCCGTACGTGGTCAAGCCGAACGCACAAGGCTCGTCGGTCGGCATTTTCATCGTGCGCGAAGGCGCCAACCGCCCCCCCGAGCAATTGCTCGATCCCGACTGGACATTCGGCGAAGAAGTGCTGGTCGAAGAATACATAGCCGGCAAAGAGCTGACGGTCGCTGTGATGCACGACCGCGGCGCGTTGGCCGTCACCGAGATTTTCGTCACCAGCGATGGCGATTGGTACGACTTCGACGCCAAGTACGCCGAAGGCGGCTCGCGCCACGAAGTGCCGGCGCGGATTCCGCAAACCGTCGCCGATCAATTGATGCGCGCCGCCGAAGCGGCGCACCACGCGCTCGGCTGCCGCGGCGTGACGCGCGTCGATTTCCGCTACGATCCCGCGCGCGACCGCGTCGCGCTCCTGGAAATCAACACGCAGCCCGGCATGACCCCGACTTCACTCGTGCCGGAACAGGCGCAGCACGTTGGCATGTCCTACGACCAGTTGGTGGCGTGGATTCTGGAGGATGCATCATGGCCGCGGTGAGAGCACGCCGCGGCGGGCGCATGCCGCCGGAGTCGCCGCGCGGCAAGCGGCGCAAGGCGCCGCCGCCTGCGCCGGCGTACGAAAGCATGCCGCGCCTCGCCCGCATCAAATTGAGCGGCGGGCTCACCGGCGATGACGTCAACGTTTCGGGTAAGAGCCTCGTGCTGGCGCTGACGGGCGCGGTGGTTTTTCCTGTGTCTTATACACAACTGACGCTG
>JAEWNX010000375.1 GCA_023461135.1 Pseudomonadota bacterium | reverse complement strand
GGGCAGTCCTATGCGCCGAACGACGACTCGCTCGGATTGCTGAAGGCCAGGCGGCACGGGCTTGTCTCCGCCTATGCCGCACGGCGCGACTATCACGATGTCATCAAGGGCAAGCTGAAGCAGTTGGCGCAGTGGCTGGCGCAGGAAACGGGCGAAGACGTCAAGGTGTTCGTGGACACCGCGCCGCTGATGGAGAAGCCGCTGGCGGCGCGCGCCGGACTGGGATGGCAGGGCAAGCACACCAATCTGGTCTCGCGCGAGCACGGCTCGTGGCTCTTTCTCGGCGCCGTTCTCGCCGTGGCCGAGATCGAACCCGACGGACCGCACGAGGATCACTGCGGCTCGTGCCGCGCGTGTCTGGATATTTGCCCGACCGATGCGTTCCCGGCGCCGTATCAGCTCGATGCGCGGCGGTGCCTCTCGTATCTCACGATCGAACACAAAGGGCAGATCCCCCGCGCGTTTCGCAGCGCGCTCGGCAATCGCGTGTTCGGCTGTGATGATTGCCTTGCAATCTGCCCGTGGAATAAGTTCGCGGCCCAAGCCCGCGAGACGCGCATGAGCTTGCGCGAAGATCTGCGTCTGTCGCCGCTTGCAGAGCTTGCGGAGTTGGACGACGCCGCCTTTCGCGCGCGTTTCGCGGGGACGCCCGTTAAGCGAACCGGGCGCGACAGGTTCGTGCGCAACGTGTTGTGTGCGATCGGCAACTCCGGCGAACCGGCGCTCGCGCAGGCCGCCGAGGCGCGCCTCAACGATAATTCACCGTTGGTTCGCGGCATGGCGGTATGGGCGTTGCGTCACCTGCTTGACGCGCCAGCCTTCGCGCGCCTCAAATCGGCCCAGGCGGCGCGCGAACGCGAGGCGAGCGTGCGCGAGGAGTGGGACGAATGAACCCGGACGAGGAGAAGCCCGAGGAGGAGGCGCCGCATACGCCGCCGCCCGCCGAAGAGCCTCCCGCCCAGGAACCGCTGTCCGAGCCAGAGCTTTCATCCTTCGCGGCGCCGGAGGAGCCCGCCGAAGCGCCAGACGAACCGCCGATCGAAGAACCCGCGCAGGAGCTATCGCCGTTAGAGCCGCCGCCCATGCCACACACGCCGCGGCGCGAGCCTCCCGGCCGCCAGCCGGACAGCATGTTCGGCGATTCTGAAATCCCCTTGCCGCACACGATGCGGCGCGAGGACAAGCGGCGCGCGCGCGATGCGCGCGTTAATCTCGATCTCGATCTCGGCCGCATCAAACGCCGCAAGCGCTACGGCTTCTTCCTGACGACGCTGGCGGTGCTGTTCATTGCGTTCGTCCTGGCGCCGGTGACGTGGGTCGGGCTGTATCTCTTTGTCGACCCGCCCGGGACGGTGCTGATGATGCAGCGCGCCGCCGAGGGCGAATCCATCAGCTATCACCCAACGCGCATCAACCGCATGTCGCCGTACATCGTGCGCTCGGTGATCGCCGCCGAAGACGCGAACTTCTGCACGCATGACGGTTTCGACGTGGCGGCCATCCAGGACGCGATGCAGTCGAACGCACGCGGCGGGCGTGTGCGCGGGGCGTCGACGGTCAGTCAGCAGGTCGCGAAGAACGTGTTCCTGTGGCCGGAACGCTCATGGCTGCGCAAAGGCTTCGAAACCTATTTCACCGCGCTGATCGAGTTCATGTGGCCGAAGCGGCGCATCATGGAAGTTTACTTGAACGTCGCCGAATGGGGCGACGGTAATTTTGGCATCGAAGCCGCCGCGCGCGCGCGCTTTGGCGTGTCGGCGGCGGATCTGACGCCGCTGCAGGCGGCCCGCCTCGCGGCGGTGCTGCCGAGCCCCAACCGCTGGCGCGCCGACAGCCCCGGCCCTTACGTGCGCCGCCGCTCGGCCTCGATCGTCCAGCGCGCGCGCGTCGTGCGCAACGAGCACATGTCCGGGTGCGTGCTGATGCTCGACCGGCCCGCCGGCTAACCCATCGCGTTTATTGCGGTGCACGAGCGCCGCCGGTGCGCTAGGCTCCTCGGGCGTTGGGCAAAAACCGGGGGGAGGTCCCCATGTCTATGGCGCTGATCATCGCCATTGCCGCGGCTGTGGGCGTGATCGTGCTCGCGGCGGGCTTCTATATTTTCGCGCGCTATTACGAGGCGCGCTACGACCGCACGTACATGACCCATGACGAACGCGGCTTCAAACGCGCGCTTCAGGGCAAGGTGGTGTTGTGGGACTGGGAGGAAGGCGTCGTCAAAGGCTCGACGGCGCCGCAGATCGAGTTCGTTGCGCTCGACCCCGCCACCGGCGGCCGGCGCACGGTGAAGCTGCTCGACAGCAGAACCGGCGCGATCAATCTGAGGCCGCATTATTGCGCGCCAATGCCGTTTGAAGCGGTGACCGCCGACAAGCATAAGGTGATGGTCGATGCGCGCGTGCAGTTCAGTTTAAACCGCGATCTTCTGAAGCACGTCTACGAAATCCAGGAATTCAGCCTCGCGTTGGACACGCGTATCCAAAGCGCGTTCCGCTCGGAGATCGGCAAGCGCAAGGACGAGGAATTGCGCGCCGAATTGCATGAGGTAGAGCGCGCCGCGGTCGAGCAATTGCGCCGCGCGGAAGATGAGGGCGACGAGAAGGGTGAGCGCGGCATGGCGCTCGGCGTGCGCTTCCACACCGCGAGCTTCACGTTCACACAAGCGGACGAGTTTGCATCGCCGGTCCTCGCGGCGGTTGCTTCGCTGCCGCCCGGCGCCACTGCGGATCAGCAGGCGGCGGCCCGCGCCGCCGCGCGCGCGCAGGGCGTGCTCTCGTTGCGGCCGCAGCAGATCGACCAGTTGGCGGACGTGTTCAACGG
>JAEWNX010000374.1 GCA_023461135.1 Pseudomonadota bacterium | reverse complement strand
AGATCGTTGTCCACCCGCAATGTTTCCTCAGCGCCGGCCACTTCGCCGGCGACGACGACGCGCGCCTGAAAGCCTTCGTCGAAGTCGCCAACGACCCGTCATACGACGCCGTCTGGTTCGCACGCGGCGGTTACGGCGCCTGCCGCATCGCCGAAGCGGCGCTCGCGCAGCTCAACGGCGCGTCGCGCACGAAAACTTATCTCGGCTACAGCGACAACGGCGCCATCCTCGGCGGCCTCTACGCGCGCGGCTACGCCAATCTCGCGCACGGCCCCATCCCGATCGACCTGACGCGGGCAGGGGGCGAGGTCGCGATCCGGCGCGCGCTCTCCTGGCTCATCGACCGCTCCCCCGAAGCGCTCGAACTCGGCGTGATGTTCGACGGCAAGACCGCCGCCTTCAACATCACCGTCCTCCAATCCATCCTCGGCACCTCGCTCGAGCCAGATCTCGAGGGCCACGTGCTGATGCTCGAAGACGTCGGCGAATACCTCTACCGCCTAGACCGCGCCCTCTTCTCCATCACCTCCTCCGCCAACATCCGGCGCGTGAAGGGGATCAAGCTCGGGCGCGTCAGCGAAGTGGTCGAAAACGACAAGCCCTTCGGCGCGACCGACGAAGAGATCATCCGCTACTGGTGCGCCAAGGCCAACATTCCATACCTAGGCCGCGCCGACATCGGCCACGATGTCGAGAACAAGGTCGTGCCGTTCGGGGTGTTGAAGCGCTAGCCACGCCGAGCCGTCGCAGGCTAGTTTTGCGACGGTAACGGGGGGACACGCATGGATGCCGGTGAGCCTCAGGCAGTGACGCTTGAAAGTCGCATCAAGCACCAATTTCCCTCGCTCTTCATCACGCTGCTGAGCGTCCTCATCGGTCTCGTATTGGCGGATCTTGTCTCCGAAATCCGCGAACGTATCGCGCTCTGGCCGCTCACGATCGACACGCTGCGCACGTGGGGCCAGATCACCGCGCACGGCAGCTCAGCCGTGGCGGCTTGGATCATCTATTCCCACCTCGGCATCAGCCACGAGCGCGTGCCATCGTTGGCGGACTCCGTTGTCACCTTCATCGTCCCGCTGACGCTCCTGTTCGCGATGCCGCTGATCGGACGCGAGGAAATCTGGCCATGGTTCTACTACGCCAGCGGCTCACTGGTGATTTCGCTCGCGACCAGCATGTGGCTCCTGCATCTCTCCCGTGACGAACCCGGTTTGGCGCGGCTCAACACGTTGCTGCAAACACGCGGCTACTTCGCGATCTTCTACGGCGGCATCCCGACATTCGCCCTGGCAGGCTGGCTGGGCGAGCGGGGCATGCTCACGCCAGCGATGGAATTTGCCTTTGCCGCCGTTCCGCTCCCGACCGCGATGCTGGCGTCCTACCTTTTTCTGCGCGACTGGCGCGACGCCATTTCGAAAGCCTGAGCTATTTTTTCTCATCCCGCTTAGCCTCAAGCCACAGCGCTTCCATCTCGTCCAGCGGTTGCGGCCCGGTGCGCCCAGCCTCCGCCAACTTGCGCTCGATGTACTGAAACCGCCGCACGAACTTCGCGTTCGCGCGCCGCAGCGCTTCCTCGGGATCGACCTTCAGCTTGCGCGCCAGGTTCGCCATCACGAAGAGGATGTCGCCCATCTCTTCGGTGAGCGCTTCGTGATCCTTCCTGAGCCGCGCGTCGTGTAGTTCTGCCAGCTCTTCTTCGAGCTTCTCCAGCACCTCATCCGGCGTCGGCCAATCGAAGTCTATGCGAGCAGCCCTCTTGGTGAGCTTCTCGGCGCGCATGAGGGCGGGGAGGGCCATCGCCACGTCGTCCAACAGCGACGCGCCGGACGCGGCGCGCTTCTCCGCCTTCAGCGTCTCCCACGCCTGGGTCTGCTCTTCCGCGGTGCGCTCGATCTTGTCTTCGAACACGTGCGGATGTCGCTCGATCATCTTGTCGGCCAGCGCTTGCGCAACGTCGGCGAAATCGAACGCGCCTTGCTCCTCGGCCATGCGCGCGTGAAAGGCGACCTGGAAGAGAAGGTCGCCCAGCTCTTCCTTGAGCGCTTTAAGATCATCGCGCTGGATCGCGTCCGCGACCTCGTAGGCTTCCTCGATCGTGTATGGCGCGATGGTGCGGAAGTTCTGCTCGATATCCCACGGACAGCCGCGCTCGCGATCCCGCAGCCGCGCCATCACATCCAGCACGGCCTGGGTCGAGGAGGCATTTCGAGTCGGCGTCTCTGCGCTATTTTCTCTCGTCTTATCAGTAGCTTGGCCAGACATTCTATTCTCGCATAAGATAGATTATGGGAAGCGATATCACGACTCAGATCGGATAGTCGCCAGCCCAGCCATCGTACGCGGGTTCAACGCCGCCCGGCAGCCTCGCCTTCAGCGACGCGTAATCCAGGTCGATGTGCATGTTGGTCAGCAGCGCGTGCGCGGGCCGCACGCGCGCGATCCATTCCAGCGTGCGCTCCACATGCGCGTGCGTTGGGTGTGGCCTGTCGCGGAGCGCATCGACGATCCACAACGCCAGTCCGTCGAGCGCCGCGAACGTCTCCTCGGGCATCGCCACAAGATCGTTGGAATACGCGATCGGCCCAACACGAAAGCCCAGCGAGCGCGAGAAGCCGTGATCCTGCTCGAGCGGCAACAACTCCATAACGCCGCCAGGCCCGTTCACGCGGATCGGCGCGAGCGGCGATAGATCACCCGCTACACGCACGATCGCCGGATAACCGGGCCCGCTGACGAACGTGTAGCCAAAGCGGCGCATGAACGTCTCACGCGTGCTATCATCCAGCCATAACGGGATCATCGCGCGCTGCTTCAGGAAGAATGCGCGCACATCGTCGAAGCCATTGGTCTGGTCGGCGTGATCGTGGCTGAGCACGACGCCATCCAGCCGCCGCGCACCGGCGTCCGCCAGCTGCTGGCGCAGCTCCGGCGGCGCATCGATCAGCACCGTCGTCGCCTCTTCCGGATTGCCCCGCGCCCCGCTCCATTGCTGCAAGAGCAGTCCGCAGCGCGTGCGCCGGTTCTTGGGCTCATTCGGATCGCACACGCCCCAATCGCCAGTCGCGCGCGGCACGCCGCCGGACGATCCGCAGCCAAGCACGGTGACGCGCAGCGTCCCCATCAGCTGGGCCTCGTGATGGTTGGGAAGAGGCGGAAGAAGTTGTCAGCGAGCAGGGCGCTCGCCTCCTCCTCACCCAGCCCTCTTAGCTTCGCGAACGCCGCCTGCACCTCCGCGACATGCATCGGCTCACAGCGTTGGCCGCGATGCGGGACAGGGGCCAGATAGGGGCAATCGGTCTCGACGATCACGCGGTCCAAAGGCACGTCCCTGGCGATGGCGCGCACGTCCTCGGCGTTCTTGAACGTCATGATGCCTGAGAACGAGAAATACGCGCCGATTGCGAGCGCGCGCTGCGCTAATTCCATACCACTCGTGTAGCAGTGCATCAGGATGCGAAGAGGGCCCTTCCCCGCCTCCTCCTCCAACAGCTCCGCCATTGCGGCATCCGCTTCGCGCGTGTGGATGATCAGCGTCTTGTCCAGCGCGTGCGCTGCCTTCGCGTGCGCGCGAAACGCCGCGACCTGATCCTCAAGGGGGCTGAACTTGTAGTGCTGATCGAGACCCGTTTCCCCCACCCCGACCACCTTCTCGTGGCGCCCGAGCTCAATCAGCCGCTCCGCCGTCAGGCCCAGATGATCCTTCGCATAATGCGGATGCGCGCCGACGCTCGCGTAGATGTCGGCATGCTTTTCAGCGATCGCGATAACATCGTCGAAGTTCTCGATTCTATCGCAGATGGTCAGCATCCGCGCGACGCCCGCATCGCGCGCTCGCGCAATTACCGCTTCGCGATCCTCCGCGAACGCGTGATGATGCAGGTTCACGTGGCTGTCGATCAGCATTGGCTTCATCTGCGCGCCGCCGCCGCGCGATCAAGCACGCCGACAGCGCGCGCCAGCGCATGCCGCGGATCCATGTCGAGGCCTTCGGCTTCGCCGCGCAGCGTCTCCAGCGCCGACCACGCCTCAGCCCATTGCTCACCGCCCTGCTCGACCCCCGCCGCGCGCGTCCACTCTTCCGCCAGCTCCAACACGCCCGCGAGCCGCTCAAACGGTTCGCCGCTCAGCTGATCGTAAAGCGCATTCAACACCGGCCCAGCTTCGCCGCGCGTAATCGCCGTTTGCGCGCGATCCAACCGTGCCGCGCTCGCATCCAACCCCTGCGCCTTCAATGCAATCGCGCGCCCCGGCCGGCCTTTCGCCAGCGAGACAAGCGCATCGTCCTTCTCACCAAGCGCTTCGGCGACTTGCGCATCGCTCAACGGCCGCAACGCCAAGCGCCGGCAGCGCGAGCGTATCGTCGGCAAAATCGCGCCAGGCGCATGACACACCAGCAGCAGCACCGACCGCGCCGGCGGCTCCTCAAGCGTTTTCAAGATCGCGTTCGCCGAGTTCGTGTTCAGATCGTCCACCGCATCGATCACCGCCACGCGCATGCCGCCTTCGGACGGCGCGAGCGAAAAGAAGTGCCCAAGCTCGCGCGCATCATCGACCGCAATCTCGCGCCGCGGCCGCCCGCGATCGTTCAGTCCACGACGAAGCACAAACAAATCCGGATGTGACTGCGCATTGATGCGCCGCGCCACCTGATCTTCCGGATCGACGTCCAGCGGACGCGCGCCCACACGCTTCGCCCCAAGCGCCACGCGCGCGAACCGATACGCCAGCGTCGCCTTTCCCAGCCCCTTCGTGCCGGTGATCAACCAAGCATGATGCATGCGCCCGCTCGTTAGTCCGTCGGCAAGCGCAAGCTCCTCGTCCTCGTGGCCGACGAACGTAAACGTCTCGCGCGGATGCGGCGCTTCCGCCTCTTTGTCCGTCTCGGGCGCGAGTTTTTCCGCCTTCACAGCCGCGCCCCGATCGCGCTGAGCGACTGCTTCAACACCTGCTCCGCCGACTGTCCGGCATCGATCACCACGCAACGCTGAGGCTCGCGCTTGGCGATCGCGAGAAACTCCGCGCGGACACGCGAGTGAAAGCCCGCGTCCTTTTTCTCGAAGCGATCCTCGCCGGCGTATCGGCCTTGCGAGCGTCCCAAGCCGCTCGTGGAATCAAGATCAAGCACAAGCGTCAAATCCGGCGCCGGCGCTTCGATTAGCGCGTTCAGCGCATTGAGTGCGCGCGGATCGAGCCCGCCCGCAGCAACCTGATAGGCGCGTGTGGAGTCATAGTATCGATCACAGATTACCCACGCGCCGCGCGCCAGCGCCGGGCGGATTGTGTGCACGAGATGATTGAGCCGCGCCGCCGCGAACAGCAGCGCCTCCTCCATCGCGCTCCAGCGCCCCGCATCGCCTTCCACCAGCAGCTTGCGGATCGCGTCCGCGCCCGGCGCGCCGCCAGGTTCGCGCGTCAGCACCACGTCGCGTCCGTTCGCGCGCAGCGCTTCGCCAAGCCCGCGCGCCAGCGTGGATTTGCCCGTGCCTTCGCCGCCTTCGAGCGTGATGAAACGGCCTTCCGCCATGCCTCTATGAAGGGCCGAAGAAGGTCAGGCGCAAGCCTTCCCAGGCGCGGACGAACCAGTTCGCCTTTCCCACGCGCCGTCCCGCCTGCAGCGGAAACTCCTGCCGCTCGAAATTCGGGCCTTCGACCACGAGCCGCGCCACCACTTGGCCGCGCTGAATCGGGGCGGCCAGCGGCCCGTCATAAACGATGCGGGCGGTCAGGTTCTGCTGCGCCCCGCGCGGACCGACGATCGTGATCTCGTCCTCCGTCACCAGCGGCACGGCGCGGCGCGACCCCAACCGCACCTGCGCCTGCCCGAGCTCAGCCCCCGCTTCGGCAAAGGTGCGCATCGCGTAGTCGTTGAACGCCGCGCGCATCAGCCGCTGCGCTTCGCTGTTGCGCGCGGCCATCGTCGGCAGGCCGTTGAACACAACAATGCGCCGTTGTCCGTCCTGCACCGCCGAACCAACCAACCCATACCCGGACTCGTCGGTGTGTCCGGTCTTCACGCCATCCGCGCCTGGAAAGGCGCCGAGGAGCGGATTGCGGTTCTGCTGCGTGCGGCGATTGAAGGTGAACTCGCGGCGTGAATAGACCTGATAGAAATCGGGGTAGTGCAGGATGAGATAGCGCGCGAGCCGCGCGAGATCGGCCGTGCTGATGCGCTGCTCGGGATCGTCCACGCCGGTCACGTTGCGAAACCGCGCGGTCGTCAACCCAAGCTCCTGCGCCCGGCGGTTCATCAGCTCCACAAAAGCCGCTTCCGATCCCGCGACGCCTTCGGCTAGCACGACGCACGCATCGTTGGCCGAGACGATCACCGCGCCCTGCAGCAGATCGCCGACCGCCACATACGAGTTGATCGGCAAGAACATGTGCGAGCCGGCCGACATCGCCCCGTGCTCGCGCCAGGCATATTCGCTAACCCTGAAGTGGGTGTTGTAATTGATCCGGCCGGCCTGCACCTGCTCGAGCACGATCAGCACGGTCATCAGCTTGGCCATCGAGGCGGGCGGAATCGGCTCGTTGCAGTTCTCGCACGCGAGAATCGTCCCGGAGGCGGCGTCCATGATGGCGACGTGCTGGGCGACAGCCGGCGGCGGGGGCGGCGGCGGCGGACGGCGCGCGCGGCGGCGCTGCGCATCCGCGTCCAGCGGCGCAAACATTGTCGCAACGAGAA
>JAEWNX010000373.1 GCA_023461135.1 Pseudomonadota bacterium | reverse complement strand
TCACCGAGGCGTCCAGTTCGACAACGCCGGCCGCGTTCGGCGCCGCGCCTTTGCCAGCCAGATGCAGCCCGCACGCTTCCAACGCTTCGGCCATCGCGGTCACGACATCGAGCGCGCTTTCGCCCCGCGCCAGCATCGCCGCGCCTTGGTCGAGCAGCTCGGCCATGTGCGCTTCCTCGCGCTGGTAGACGCGCTGCGCAATCGCGCCGGCGCCGCCATGCAACGCGAGAGCCCAAGTGATTGTCATGCCGTTTCTATAACCCGCTTTGGCTAAGGTCGCGCGACGGCGAACCCGTGGAACCCTTGCCGAACAGAAATCCCTCGCGCCAGCCGACATAAAGCGCAACCAAAGTCGCCGTTGGGATGAGGGCGTCGACCTGTTCGGTGAAGTCGAAGAGTTCCAAAATGTTCACCAAGCCCGCCGGCCCCCAGAGCGCCATCAGCACGACCGTGCCAACGCCCTCCGTCACCGCCCCGAAAATCGGTATCCGCCCTAGCGTGAAGTCGAACAGATCGATCACGATGGAGAAGGCCAGTCGGAGGAAAAAGCCGCGCCGCGTCATCGCTCTTCTTTTGGACCACCGGCTTTCCGCCCGCTAGAACATTCGGCGCCCGGCCACGCCGGCCTTGCAAGAGGTGACGATGAAAGCGCTCATGAGCATGCGGCCAGGGCCGCCGGAAAGCCTGGAATACGCCGATGCGCCCGATCCGGTCGCCGGTGAAGGGGAGGTGGTGATCGCCGTGAAGGCCGCCGGCGTCAATTTCCCGGACGTGCTGATCATCGAGGACAAATATCAATTCAAACCCGAACGCCCGTTCGCGCCCGGCGGCGAGATCGCAGGCGTTGTGGAGAGCATTGGCGCCGGCGTGACGAACGTGAAGCCAGGCCAGCGCGTGATCGGCTCGCTCGGCTGGGGCGGCTTTGCGGAAAAAGTGAAGACGCAAGCGCAGCGCGTGCTGCCGATCCCGGACGCGATGCCGTTCGACGAAGCGAGCGCCTTCATTCTCACCTACGGCACGTCCTATTATGCGCTGAAGGACCGCGGCCACGTGAAGCCCGGCGAAATGCTGCTCATCCTCGGCGCCGCAGGCGGCGTCGGCGTCGCTGCGATTGAACTTGGCAAAGCCATGGGCGCGCGCGTGATCGCCGGTGTTTCGTCCGAGGACAAAGCGGCGTTCGCCCGCGAAGCCGGCGCCGACGACGCGGTGATCTATCCCTCGGGTCAATTGTCGAAAGACCAGAGCAAGGCGCTCGCCGAAGATTTCAAGCGCGTCTGCGGCGGCGGCGCCGATGTCGTGTACGACGCTGTCGGCGGCCCGTACTGCGAACCGGCTCTGCGCGCGATGAACTGGAACGGCCGCTACCTCGTCGTCGGCTTTCCCGCCGGCATCCCAACCCCGCCGCTCAATCTCACGCTGCTCAAGTCATCCTCCATCGTCGGCGTGTTCTGGGGCGCATCGACCGCGCGCGAGCCCGAGCTGCACAAGGGCAACGTCCGCGATCTCTTCAAGCTCTATAGCGAAGGCAAGATCCGCCCGCGCATCTCCGCGCGCTACAAGCTGCGTGACGGCGGCCAGGCCATTCGCGCGCTTGCGGACCGCAAAGCCACTGGCAAACTCGTGGTGGTGATGGAATGACGCTTGCGCCCACCGCGGCGATCGCGGCGACGTGGCTGATCTGGCTGGTCGCCTGGATTCTCGCCGCGGGCTGGAGCGCGCGCGTTGCGGCGCATCACGATCTCGGCGCCGAGAGTCCCAGCCGCGTGTTGACACTCGCGGCCATCGTCATGCTGCTGATGTCGTACTGGCCGGTGGCGTGGGGCGTGCTGTGGACGACATCGCCAACCATCGGCTGGTCGATGTTTCTTCTCGTCGTGCTCGGACTTGCCTTCACTTGGACGGCGCGCCTGCACCTCGGCCCGCTTTGGTCCAGCACCTCCGCGCCCACGGAAGACCACCGCATCGTCGACACCGGGCCCTACGGCATCGTGCGCCATCCTGTGTACGCGGGGCTCCTGCTCGCTGTCGTCGCCACCGCCATCGAACGCGGCCGCATCGAGGCCGTTGGCGCCGCGCTCGTGCTGATCGCCGGCGTCTCGCTGCGCGCCAAGCTGGAAGAGCGCTTCCTGCGGCGCGATCTTGGCGACGAAGCATACAGCGCCTACCGCGCCCGCGTTCCGATGCTGGTGCCGTTCGCGAAATTTGCGCGGCCTGCATCCGCCGGCTGAACCGGCGGCGGCTAAGGCCATCCCAAGCTAGACTGGAGTTCCGATGCAGCGTCGCAGTTTTCTGATTTCCCTCGTCCTCCTCGGCGCATGCGCCACAGCGCCAACGCCGCAGGCCGCCGCCCCCACCGCGGGCTTCCAATCCGACCGCATCAGCGTCGTCACGCGCGGGCAGGGGCCGGACGTCATTCTCATCCCCGGTCTCACCTCGAGCCGCGAGGTTTGGGCCACGACCGCCGATGCGCTCGACGACACGCACCGCGTCCATCTCGTTCAGGTCAACGGCTTCGCTGGCGCGCCGGCGGCGGGCAACGCTGACGGCCCCGTCTCCGCCCCCGTCGCCGAAGAGATCGCGCGTTACATCGCCGAGACCCAACTCCACCGCCCCGCCGTCATCGGCCACTCCATGGGCGGCACGATCGGCATGATGCTCGCCGCGCGTCATCCGGACGCCGTTGGCAAACTGATGGTCGTCGATATGTTCCCGTTCATGGGCGCGATGTTCGGCGGCCAAACCGCGGACGCGGTGCGCCCCGTCGC
>JAEWNX010000372.1 GCA_023461135.1 Pseudomonadota bacterium | reverse complement strand
CCGAGATTCGCCATCGCAAACAGCACGGCTGCGATCAACAGCGCCAGACCGACAACGCCTTGGACGACGCGGATGGGCGCACGCTGCACGATGGGCGCGCCGACAAAAGCGCCGGCGACGGACGCGACGATGCACGCCAGCAAAAGCATCGGGTCGACGCGCACAAGGGTGATGAACACAAGCGCTTGCGTGATGGTCGGCAGGGCGTGGCCCGCATTGAGAATCGCGGGGAAATAACTGTCGGGCGCCATGTTGCGCAGCTTCATGTAAGCGGTGGTTGGCGCGAACGAACCGATGCCGAGCGTATCGAAGAAGTTGGTGACGGCCCCCAAGCCGATCGCTTCCGGCTTCGGCTTGAGTTCGCCCCGCGCGTGCGCCGTGCGGAGCAGCGCCGCCGTGAAATAGATGGCGATGGCCGAGAGCGCCGTCAGCAGCGCGCCGACGATGGTCGTGAGCCATTGCGCCGCCGCTTGCGCCCAACCGCCGAGTTCACGCATGCGCGCCTCCCCCGTCACTTCAACATGCACTGCGCAGGACAGACAAGACAGATCAGACGACCTGGAAGCCGTGCGCGAAGCGATCCTCCTCGTCGTCGATCCAAATCTCGTTGCGGCCGGTGGCTACCGCCGAGCCTTCGACGGACGGCACGATTGCGCGCATCCCGCCGACTTCCGTTTCAGCTTCGATGCGGCCGGTAAAGCGGGAGAGGATGTAGCTCTCGTGCACGAACGCGTCGCCGAACTTGAGCTTCCCCTTGGCGTGCAGTTGGGCCATGCGGGCCGAGGTGCCAGTGCCGCACGGGCTGCGGTCGATGGCCTTGTCGCCGTAGAAGACAGCGTTGCGGCCATGGGCGCCTTCGCCTTTCGGCGCATCGGTCCACATCACGTGGGAGACGCCCCTTATGGTTGGATCGAGCGGATGCACGGGCTCGATTTTCTCGCGCACGAGCTGGCGCACGATCGGCGAGAGTTGGAGGACGCGGGCCGCGCAAAGATCGTCGAGCCCGCGGTATGCGCCCTGCGGCTCGATGATGGCGTAGAAGTTGCCTCCATAGGCGATGTCCAGCGTGAGGGGCCCGAAGCCGGGGACATCGATCGTCAGATCGTTCACCGCGAGATAGCTCGGCACGTTCGTGACGCGGACGCTGCGGACACGGCCGCCCTCCTGTTTGTAATCGAGAGCGATCGCGCCGGCTGGGACTTCGGCGACAAAGCTGCCGGGATTGCGCGGCCTGATCAGGCCGTTCTCGATCGCGAACGTCACGATGCCGATCGTGCCGTGCCCGCACATCGGCAGACATCCGCTGGTTTCGATGAAGAGAATGCCGACATCGGCGCCCGGCGCGCGTGATGCGTAGAGAAAGCCGCCGCTCATCATATCGTGGCCGCGCGGCTCGAAGCAGAGGCCGGTGCGAATCCAATCGTAGCGCGCAAGGAAGTCCTGGCGGCGCTCGCTCATAGTCTCGCCCCTGAGCTCCGGGGCGCCTTCGATGACGAGCCGCACAGGATTGCCGGCGGTGTGGCCGTCGATGCAGCGGAACGTGTGTCGCGTCACGCGGCGGCTTTCAGCTTCGGGCGCGTGGCCGCCGCTTCTTCGACCAGCCTCGTCACCTCATCGCGGCGCGCCCCGGTGAGCGGGTAACGCGGCGGACGCACGCGTTCGCTGCCGCGGCCCATGATCTGTTCGGCCAGCTTGATCGACTGGACGAGGTCATGATCGGCGTCCAGGTGCAGAAGCGGCATGAACCAGCGGTAGATCGCCCGGGCCGTTTCCAGGTCTCCCATGCGCGCCGCTTCGTAGAGCGCCAGCGATTCCTTCGGGAAGGCGTTGGTGAGTCCCGAGACCCAGCCCTTGGCGCCAAGGATGAGGCCCTCCAGCGCGACATCGTCGAGGCCGGCGAACAGCACGATCTTGTCGCCGACGGCGTTGTACAGATCGGTGAAGCGGCGCGTATCGGGCGCGCTTTCCTTGAGGCAGACGATGTTCGGGATGTCGGCGAGCTGCTTGATCGCCTCGATCCCCACGCTGACGCGATAGGCCGGCGGATTGTTGTAGAGCATGATCGGCAGCGATGTCTCTTTCGCCACTGCCTTGAAGTGGGAGACAAGCTCCTGCTCGGTCGGCACATACACCATCGCCGGAAGCACCATCAGGCCGTCGGCGCCGAGCTTCTCGGCGTCGCGCGCGAAGGCGATGGCGCGCTTGGTGTCGAACTCCGAGACGCCGGCGATGACCGGCGCCCGCTTGCCAACCGCTTCGACCGACGCTCGCAGCACATCGCGCTTCTCATCCGGCTCCAGCGAGTTGTTCTCCCCCACCGTGCCCATTGCGATGAGTCCGTGCACGCCGTCGCGCACAAGCGCGTCCTGCACCTTTTGCGTCGCGGCGAGGTCGATGGACATGTCCGGGGCGAACTGCGTCGTCGCCGCGGGAAACACGCCGGCCCAATTCACCTGCATCGTCAGACCTCGCTTGCCAACGCGGCAAACCTATACGATCAACCGCCGCGATGAAATCCATTCTGGTGATCGGCGGCGGCTTCATTGGCGCGGCTTGCGCACTCCGGCTGCAGGCGGCGGGCGTGCAGGCGACGCTGATCGATCCCGGCGATAAGCGCCGCGGCGCTTCCTACGGCAATGCAGGCCATATTGGCGCCGAGCAGGTCACGCCGTGGTCGGCATGGAGCAATGTGTGGCGTGCGCCGCGGTCGAGCTTCGGCGCCGGGGGGCCGCTGGATTTTCGCTGGAGCGATATCAGCCTCTGGGGACCATGGTCGCTGCGCTTCCTGGCGGCGTGCGATGCGCAGATGTTTGCACGCGGGCAGGCGGCGCTGACCGAGCTGCTCGCGGATGCGATGGGCGCCTGGCATCGCATCGCCGAGCTTGCTGGCGAGCCGGACATGGTGATCCCGCACGGGCACGTAACCGCGTGGATGACCCCGGAAGGCGCCGCGCATGGACGCGCTGTCGTCGAGCGCTCGGCGTGGGGCGCCACGAAATGGCGCGACGCGAGCGCGGATGAGTTGAGCCGCTATGAAGGCGTGCTGCGCAAGCCGCCGGTGGCCGCGGTGGTGTTCAGCGGCGGCGGGCAAGTTAGCGATCCACAAGGCGCACGTGAGGCGTTGCTGGCGGCGCTGACGGCTCGTGTAGGCGAGATCGTCACTGATACGGTGACGCACGTGGAAGCGGCCGCGCGCGTGACGCTGAAGTCAGGCGCGACGCGCGAGGCGGATGCCGTGCTTGTGAGCGCGGGGCCCTGGTCGCGGAAGCTTATGGAGCAATTGGGCGTGCGCGCGCCTTTGATCGGCGAGCGTGGCTATCACTTGCACAGCGCGGAGACGATCTGGCCGCGCGACCTGCCGACGACGGTGTTCGAGGAGAACT
>JAEWNX010000371.1 GCA_023461135.1 Pseudomonadota bacterium | reverse complement strand
CAACAATGATCTCGCCGCCTCCGCGCCTGGCGGCCCGCTCGCGCAGATCATGGGCAGTCCCGGCGAGGAAGCGACCACGCTCTACCACGCCGTCAGCGGCGGGAGCGGCGCCGGCGAAGGCGCGTTCTTCTGCGGCCCGCAAGGACCTGCCGCCATCGGCACATACACCGCGCCCGACGGACAATTGTGGGTCGTCGGTCTGCGCCAAGAAATCCAATTCGAAGCACGCCCCGACGGCGTCGTCGAAGCTCTTCCGTACTCACCCGATCAAGTCTGCGCGCGCCTGCGTTTTCGGCAATGACCGTCTACGCGCTCGCGCAATTGCGCATCCACGACGCCGAACGCTACGGCCGCTACATGAGCCGCTTCATGCCGGTGCTCGACAAGTACCACGGCAAGCTGCTCGCCGCCGATGAAACGCCACGCGTGCTCGAAGGCCAATGGTGGGACCGCAACAAGGTCGTGCTGATGGAGTTCGCTGACACGAACGCCTTTCGCGCCTGGGCCACCTCGCCCGAATACACCGAGATCGCCGAAGACCGAAAAGCCGGCGCCGACGCCGTCGTGCTGCTGATCAAGGGCCTTCCGGCAAGCTGATCGACGCTTGCCCGAACGCGTAGCGCCATCCTTCCGGCGTGCGCACATAGGTATCGCTGAACCAAAGCCGCCGGTCGAACGCCTCGCCTTCGCGCGGCGTCCCCTTCAGCCACAGGCGCGCGGTAACAATCGCCGTGTCCTGTCCATAGAGTCGCACGACCTGCGTGCCCTCGTCCTCGACCTGCGCCTCATACTCGATGTCGCGCTCACGCGCTGAACGCAGCAAGTCTTCGCGTGTGAACACGGCGCCCCGTCCGACCACGAGGATCATCTCGGAATGGAGAATGCGCGCCATCGTCTCTGCATCGTTGCGTTCGACAGCGGCCTGATACTCCGTATCCAGCGCCGCCACGGTCGCGCGATCCTCCTCCGGTGAGGCGAAAGCCGCGCCAGCCGACAACAGCGCCGTCAGGGCGACGGCCGCGCCGCGCGCATTTTCCGTCAAGCTCATTGCAAAACTCCGGGGTAGAAACGAGAGTCATACTCGCCCCATTCGGACCCGCCCGCTCGCCGTTTCCGGACTTCAAAGGCGTCGGTTCAAAGCGGCTCGTAATTCCACGTCATGAGGCTGCGGCAATGCCGCGCCGCGCGGCTCCCATACGGCGTACACGTGCGCCGCGCTTCGAACTGCGCCGTCTCCCGCCCAGGCACAGTCACGTAATAGAACATCGCCGTCTCATCGTCGCCGGCGCCCGAAACTTCAGCGCCGGCAGCGCGGAATTCGTCGAGCACCGCCTCCGTTTCGACGGCGTCGTTCACGTCAACGCTGACGCGCCGCACCTCTTGGAACGATCCCTGGATCATCACATCGAACTGCCGGCCTCCACCCGCGAGCCAACCGTTGCGTTGTAATCCAGTGCCTTCCAACATCTCCGGCGGAAACACTTCGCCATGCCAGCGCACCGGCGGCGCTATGCGCGCCTCCACTGCGGCCCACGCATAACCAGCCCGCCCCTGCTCCGTCGGCGTCAGCGCTGAAATCATCACTTGTGCAACGGAGTGCGCGGCCGTCTCGCTCTCCCCCTCGGTGCTCGCGCAACTGCCGCCGAACATCAGTGCAAGAGCGAGAACGGTGGGGCGCATCACAAGAAGCTGTACGGATCGACGTCGATCTGCACACGCACGGCGCTATGCAGTCTTACGCGGCTCGACCACGCAGCCAGAAACGCACTCACATCCACACCGCGGTTGGCGCGGATCAAAAACCGCCGCCGGTGCATGCCCCGGATCACGGAGAGCGGCGCAGGCGCGGGGCCCCACAAATCCAGCCCATCCGTCACCGGCGCCTTCTCTCCCATCAGCTTCGCCGCATCGTTCGCCAGCTGCTCATTCGGCGCGGAGACGATCACCGCAGCGAGCCGTCCATATGGCGGCATCCCAGCCGCCTCGCGCTCAGCAACCTCCGCCGCAAAAAAAGCATCGCGATCCTGCGCCGCCAGCGCCTGCATCACGGGCTCGTCCGGCGCATATGTCTGAATGAGCGCCCTGCCCGGCTTCTCGTGACGGCCAGCACGGCCCGCGACCTGGCTCACGAGCTGAAACGTGCGCTCGCCCGCGCGCAGATCGCCGCCCTTCAGCCCCAGATCCGCATCGACCACGCCAACGAACGTCAGGTTCGGAAAGTTGTGACCCTTCGCGACAATCTGCGTGCCGATGAGAATATCGATTTCGCCCTGCTCCATGCGCTGCTCGAGACCGCGCACCGCTTCGCCGTCCGGCGTGGTGTCCGATGAGAAAATCTCGATCCGGGCATTCGGAAAGAACTCACGCACCTCCTCCTCGATGCGCTCTACCCCCGGACCGATCGAAGTAAACGAATCCGGCGCGCCGCACTCGGGGCATGTCTTCGGCTTTGGAATCGAAAACCCCGTGAGATGGCAGATGAGCCGCCCGGAATATTTGTGTTCGACCAGCCAGCTATCGGTCTCCGGCGATTTCATCCGGTGTCCGCACGCGCGGCACAAAGTCAGCGGCGCATACCCGCGCCGGTTCATATAGAAGAGAGCCTGCTCGCCGCGCAGCAACGTTTCGGCTGCGCCCTTGATCAGCTTCGGCGAAAGCCAGCGCCCCTTCTCCGGCGCATCGATCTTGAGATCGACCAGCTCCACATCCGGCAATTCCGCCGCGCCGTGACGCGATGGCAACAGCACGTGCGCGTACCGGCCCTGCTGTGCATTCACCAGCGTTTCCAGCGAAGGCGTCGCGCTCGCCAGGATCACAGCGCAATTGCCGAGCTTGGCGCGCGCCACGGCGAGATCACGCGCCTGATAAATCACGCCTTCTTCCTGCTTGTAGGAAGGATCGTGCTCTTCATCGACCACGATGAGCCGCAAATTCGGAAATGGCAGGAACAGCGCCGAGCGCGCGCCGACCACAAGCCGCGCCCGCCCCGCCGCCACTTCGCGCCAAGCGCGCCGCCGCGCTTTGCTTGGAATCGCCGAGTGCCACTCCACTGGCGTCACGCCAAACCGCCCCTCGAAGCGCGACATCGCCGCCTGCGTCAGCGCGATTTCCGGCAACAGCACCAGCACTTGTGCATCGGGCGCACCGCGCAGCGCTTCAGCGGCGGCTTCGAGATAAACTTCCGTCTTGCCCGACCCCGTCACGCCGTCGAGCAGCGAGACGTGAAACTGCCCATCCCGCACGCCGGCGCATACTTGCTCTGCCGCGGCGGTCTGGATCTCCGACAGCGCCTTTCCGCTCCTCGCCAAGTCCGGCGGCGGGAACGGCGGGTCTTCGCTGATCTCGAGCTTCGTCAGCGCGCCACAATCGACGAGCCCCTTAACGACTGCTGAAGACACATCCGCGCGCCGCGCCAGCTCCGCCGCGCTCACATGCTCTTTCGCCGCTTCCTCCAGTACGCGGCGCCGCGCATCGGTCACCTTGGGCGGCAGCTCGCCCGTCGGCGCGAGCACGATATGCGTCGGCGGCGGCAGCAACGCTTCGGGCGAACGCGCCACCATGCGCAGCAAATCGCCCGGCGGCCGCACCAGATACTTCGCCGCCCAATCCAGAAACGTGCGCGAGATCTCCGGCAGCGCCGGCCCAGGCAGTACTTCCTCGATCGCTTTCAGGTTCGCCGCCCCCGGATGGTTCTCCTCCACGGCCCACACCACGCCGCGCACCAGCCGCGGCCCGATCGGCGCAATCACATGCATCCCAGGCTTCAGCCCCAGCGAATGGCCCGCGCGATAATCGAACGGCTCCGGCAGCGGCAGCGGAAACAGGACGGACACCTTGTCCAGCGTATCCGCCTCGTACTCAGTCCCCTCCTCAGCCACCGCGAACAGCGGACCCAGCGGCGCGGGCGCCTGCTGGCGCTTCAGCGCTTCCATGGCGCGGCGGCGGGCGGTGGAGGTCATCGCCCTGGAATCTAAGGGCCGCGGGGATTCGGCGAAAGCGTCGGATGTGGCGGCGCTGTTACTGAATGCGGTTTTACCGTGCTGATGGACGCCTCCTTAGCCATCGCGCGCGACCCTGGGGCCGTCATGTTGACGAACCTCATCTCGCGCGTCGTCCACCCCTGGACGGATGCCAAGTTCGACCGGCTGTTCACGCCGTTCGCGCCGAATGGCGCGCCGGCGCAGCTCCTCGCGCGCCTCTACCGCGAATACGAGGGCGCCCTCCCCGACGAGTTCGTGCCGCCCCAGCACCGGGCGTACCGGACGCTGGTCCAGCGCGCCGCCGGCCGGACCGTGAATTTCTCGCGCCTCGACGATGTGGCCCTGAAACGGATCTACGCGCTTTACGTCTGCTGCTTCGAGCGTGCGGAAACCTTTCATTTCCAGTTGGCGCAATGGCGCGCCGAACCGGACTTCCGCGGCATGTTGAGCGAAGCGCGCAGCCAGCTCATCGCCGACCTGCTCTCGCACGAAGCCGCTGAGCGGGCGCGCCGGGCGCATTTCAGCCGCTGGTACGAGTGGCGCGCCGCCAGCATAGACCTCAAGGGCGCGACCACGCTCGACCTAATCCAGCACATGGATCCGGATGACTGGCACGAGATCGTGTTGCGCTGGGATTGGGACCTGGGCGTGGGCGAACTGAACTGGATCACATCGCAGCGCACCTGCGACCGCGCCACCGCCGTCTACGCGCTTTGCATCGCCCGCCCCGGCCTTGTCGCCACCACGCTGGACCAGGGCCGGCATCGACAATTCGTGCAGAAGCTGGCCGCGCGGCTGGAGAACGGCTTCTATCCAAACGTCGAGCTTGGGCTCGAACTCACCATGCGCATGCGCCGTGACTTCGAGCAGGAGATCGAGACCGCGCGCGCCACCGGCGAGAGCCCATGGCAGCTCACCAACGACCTCATCACCCACCGCGGCCGCACGCACGCGCCCAAATACACCTTCGCCGACGGCCAGGTGCGCTACCACTACGATTACTGGCTCGCGCACGTCGCGTCCTCGAAGCGTTGACGAGATATTGACGGGCGCGGCGCTCAATAGCGCCATGTCCGCCGCCGCCCTGCTCGCTCAATGGACTGCGCATCTGCGCGATGAGCGGCGCTTCGCGGCCAACTCTGTCGAAGCCTACGAGCGCGACGTCGCCGCTTTCCTCGGCTTTCTCCAATCGCATCTCGGCGGCGAACCCAGCGCTCGCGATCTGGCCGCGCTCGAACCGCGCGACCTGCGCGCCTATCTAGCCCATCGTCGCCAAGGCCCGGACGCGCTCGCCGATCGCTCGATTTCCCGCGCATTAGCGGCCATTCGCAGCTTCTATCGCTATCTCGAACGCCGCCACGGCCTCACCAATGCGCGCCTCGCACTGGTGCGCGGCCCCAAACTCAAGGCCGCGCTTCCGCGCCCCGTCTCCGAAGCCGCCGCGCGCAACTTGATCTCAGATGCGCAGGCCTCCGCATCCCAAGAATGGATCGGCGCACGCGACGCCGCGCTCATCACGCTCCTCTACGCCGCGGGCCTGCGCATCTCCGAAGCCTTGGCTCTGAAAGGCGCCGACCGGCCCCTGCCCGAGATGCTCCGCGTCAACGGCAAGGGCGGCAAAGAGCGCCTCGTGCCCATGCTCGCCGCGGCGCGCGAGGCCGTTGAACGCTACGCCGCGCTCTGCCCCTATGCGCTCACCGCGGACGCTCCGCTCTTTCGCGCCGCGCGCGGCGGGGCCATGACGCCGCGTATGGCGCAAGCGCTGATGGCTGAACTCAGGGTGCGTTTGGGCCTGCCATCGAGCGCCACCCCGCACGCGTTGCGCCATGCCTTCGCAACACATTTGCTGATGAACGGCGGCGATCTCCGCGCGATCCAAGACCTGCTCGGACACGAATCACTGTCGACGACGCAGCGCTACACCAGCGTCGAGACGCAAAAAATTTTGCAGTCGTATCGCCGCGCACATCCGCGCGCGTGACGATTTTTGCACGCGCGCATTCGCGTGCGGCCCTTTGTTTTCAACGCTCGCAGCGCAATCGAACAACACGCATGCAGTGTTCAAATCAAACGCGCAGAAAAATTCGTGCGATGACTTGCAGAAACCAATCGCAAACCAAATTCCGTCAGAAACCATACTCGGAGAGTCAAACAACTCCCATCCAACCCACGTGCAACACCAGTAAAAACGAGGAAACGAAAATGGCTAAGAAGGTTAAGAAGGTCGCGAAGAAGGCGAAGAAGACGAAGGCTCGCAAGGCCACGCGCAAGACCGCCAAGAAGGTCGCGCGCAAGCCGGCCCGCAAGGCTGCGAAGCGCAAGACCGCCAAGCGCAAGACGCGCAAGGCCGCCGCTCGCTAAGACCACATCGGCAAGGGGGCGCTCGCTAGAGC
>JAEWNX010000370.1 GCA_023461135.1 Pseudomonadota bacterium | reverse complement strand
ACGCTGCCCGCAAGCGGCGGCTCACGCACGCTCGCAGACGCGGCGGTGCGGCGCGGTGAAACCGTGACGCTCCAATTCGCCGCGCCCGGGCTGTCGCTCTCCATGCGCGCCCGTGCGCTCGAAGACGGCGCCGTAGGCGACAGCGTGCGCTTCCTCAATATTTCATCCAACCGCACCATCGAGGCCGTCGTCACAGGCCCGGGCGCAGCGCGAGCCAATCCATGACGAACGACAATCTGATGCGCACTCTCGCCCTGCTCGCGCTCGCCGCGGGCGCGACGGGATGCGCGACTGCGCCGGCGCAGGAGTTCGCAAGCGATGCGCTCGCAGCGCCTGGCGTCGCCTACGACGCCGCCCGCCGCGCTATGGGGCCGCCCCAGCTCGCGCCGGTGGCGACGCCGGAATATCTGACGGGCGGCGGCGAACGCAGCATGCCCCAACCCGTGCCGGCCGCGTACGAGGCCGGTCAGCCGAACTCGCTCTGGCGCACCGGCTCACGCAGTTTCTTCAACGATCAGCGCGCCTCACGCATCGGCGACATCCTCACCGTCAACATCGAGATCGACGACAAGGCGGAAGTATCCAATTCTTCGGATCGTCAGCGCGAAAGCTCGACCTCCGCCGGCGTCAGCAATTTCTTCGGCCTCGAACAAGTCGCGGGCCAGATTTTCAACAGCGCCTTCGATCCACAAAACCTAGTCGGCGCAGAGGCCGAATCCGAGCATCGCGGCTCAGGCGCGATCAACCGCGAAGAAAAAATTGAGCTCACCATTGCCGCCGTCATCGTGGACCGCCTGCCGAACGGCAATCTCGTCCTCGCCGGCCGCCAGGAAGTGCGCATCAACGGCGAACTGCGCGAGCTCACGGTCAGCGGCATCATCCGCCCCGAAGACGTCACCGCTAACAACACGATCAATCACACCCAGATCGCCGAAGCGCGCATTTCGTACGGTGGCCGCGGTACGATCAGCGCGGTCCAGCGCCCGAACTGGGGCCAGCGTCTCGGCGACGCGATTTCGCCCTGGTAAGCTCAGCGAGCGGAGCATCTCCGGGTATTGCCCGACATTGGCGTCGCCCTAGTTCCGAACGGAATGGCGACGGACGAATCCCACGACAGGCTGATTCATCGGCTGACTTCGCTGGGCGAGTTGGGGGATGCGGAGCTGGCGGCCCTGCGCGCCATGCCGCTGCGCGTGCGCGACTACGACAAGGGCGAAGACATCATCCGCCAGGGCGATCGGCCGACTGAATCGTGCCTCATCATCAGCGGCCTGGTCTGCCGATACAAGTTTGTGGCGAGCGGCAAGCGGCAGATTCTCTCTCTGCATTTCACCGGCGACATGCCTGATTTGCAGGGACTGCACCTTGAGTGATGGATCACGGCATCTCCTGCATGACGGGGGCGCGCGCGGCTTTCATTCCGCACCAGGCTTTGCAGGGCGCCATGCGAACGCACGGCCGGCTGGCGGATCTCTTCATGAAGCACACGCTGATCGACGCCTCGATCTTCCGCGACTGGATCGCCAACCTTGGCCGGCGCTCGGCGTATCAGCGTATGGCGCACCTTTTCTGTGAAGTGTTCGTGCGTATGCGCATGCTTGGCCTCGCCGAAGAGGAATCCTTCCGCTTGCCCATGACACAGTCCGAACTCGCCGACGCCTGCGGGCTTTCTCCTGTCCACGTGAATCGTGTCTTGCAACGCCTGCGCCGCGAGGGGCTCATCATTTCAACCGGCGATGTGCACGCGATCGCGAACTGGGACGGTCTGCGCGAGGCGGGCGACTTCGACGAGACCTACCTGCATCAGCACTAGCGCTTCGCGGAAGATTGGACTTGCCCTGCCTGCCCGTTTGTGGCTCGCCTCCGCCAAGACTGATCGAGGAGCAGCACGAATGTCGAAGAATTATGTGCCGGAAGACGTCCTGCGCGCGCACTCCTACGCGCTGGAAATGCTGGCGGCGTTCCTTGTCGTCGGCGGCACGGCTCGGTCCGAGCAGATGACGGGGCTCAACCACACAATGCTCGCCCAGATGGAGGCGAACGGACACAAGAAGGCGGCCGAATACGCCCGCACCATGTGGGCCAACGGCCTCAACGGCGAGTGGGACAAAGCCTATCGCGAATTGCAGACGAAAAACTGAAGCGCTGGCGGTCAGGCAATGCTGGTGAGGTTGTTCAGCGAGTGCGCGATGATCCCGGCGCCGACCGAACGCCCCTTGTAGACGATCCAGCCGAACAGCCAGCCGAGCACGAAGATCGAGAACGCCCCGCCAATCGGCGCCGTCAGCATTTCCAGCAAGCGTCCCTGGAACCACCAGCCCGGGACATGCGCCAGCACGAACAGCGCCGCCGTGACAGAGTTGGCGAGCGGAAACGCCAGTCGCGCGCGAAGAGCGCCGAGCACCGCGCCGCGAAACGAGACCTCCTCGACCATGGGCGCGATCAGCGCAGCGTTCAGCAACGCCCAACTCAATTGCGGCGGCGCCAGCTCCCATCCTTTGAGCGCCACGTTCAGCAGCGCGAGCACAAGCCCCGCGCCCAGACCCAACGCGAGCGTCGCGCCGATGCGCGTGAAGCCGAGCGTGTCCGCCACTGGCCCTGAAGCGCTCATGAGCCATAACGCCGGCAGCACCCAGACTAATATCTTCAGGGCCGTCCAATAGGCGAACGAACCGCTGTCTGTGGCGAGCCAAGGCGCGCGCGTCTCTCCCCAAACGAAGATAGCCCACGCCGCCACCCATGCCGCGAGCAGCCACGCGACATAAACGAAGGCCGAAAGCAGCGGCGATCGAGTCCGCGTAGAACGCGCGCCGCCGCTCAATTCACGCGCCGCTCTTTACCGGCCCAGTACGGTTCGCGCAGTTCGCGGCGCAGAATTTTTCCGGATGCGTTGCGCGGCAACGGGCGGTCCAGGAAATCTACGCTGCGCGGCGCCTTGTAGTGTGCGATGCGTTCGCGCGCGTGCGCTATGATGCTGGCGGCGTCCGGATCGAGACCAGGCTTCGGCACAACGATGGCCTTCACCGCTTCACCCCACGTCTCGTCCGGCACGCCGATCACGGCGACATCGGCGACGTGCGGGTGACCGTGGATCGCATTCTCCACTTCGGCCGGATAGACGTTCTCCGCGCCGGTGATGATCATGTCCTTGATGCGGTCCTGGATGAAGAGATAGCCGTCTTCATCCAGGTATCCGGCGTCGCCGGTGCGTAGCCAGCCATCGCCGTCGACGGTCGAACGCGTAGCGTCCGGCTTGTTCCAGTAGCCCTTCATGTTGGCGAGCGAGCGCGTGCAAATTTCGCCGACCTGATTGGGCCCAAGCACATTGCCCTCTGAATCGACGACACGAATCTCCACGCCGGGCAAAGGCAGACCCGCCGAGCGCATGCGCGCATTGCCCTTGGGGTCGTGATCCTGCGGCGGCAGATAGACGATCGTACCGGTCGTCTCCGTCATGCCGTATTGCTGGCAGAACTGGCAGCCGAACACGTCCATGCACTCCTGCAGCAGCGCCACCGGCATCGGCGACGCGCCATAGAGGATGTGCGTGAGGCTGGAATAATCGATCTCCCGCGCACGCGGCATGCGCACGACGAATTGCAGCGCAGCCGGCACCATGAACATCTTGGCGATGCGCTCGCGCTCGATGAACTCGAGCACTTCAACTGGATTGAACTCGCGCGCGACGACGTTCTTGACGCCATTGATCAGCCCAACCAGCCCCCAGCCCGTGCCGCCGATATGCGCGGCGGGCATGGCGACCAGATTGGTCTCGCCTTCCTTCCATTCGTTCCAGCCCATCGACGCTTCCGAGAGCTTGCGGCGCGAGCGCATCAAATTCGCGCTTGTCAGCATCACGCCTTTCGGCCTGCCCGTCGTGCCGGACGTGTACAGAAGAAGCCCCGTATCCTCCGCGGCCACCGCGATGCGCGGATCGGCGTCGGCCTGCGCATCGCGCCATGTCTCGAACGCCGGCCAGTCCTCCGCCCCCGCTTCCATCGCGATCGGCTGCGGCTTGGCGGCCGCTTCGGCGAGAGCGGCCTTCGCGCACTCGATCAGTTCGGGGCCGACGAACAGCAGCTTCGCTTGCGTGTCGTCGAGGATGTAGGCGACCTCGCCGGGCGCAAGGCGCCAGCCGATCGGCGCCATGATCGCGCCCGCCTTCGCTGCGCCGAGCACGAGTTCGAAATAATGATCGCTGTTCTTGCCGAGAAACGCGATGGCCTCGCCTTTCTTGACACCTGCGGCGATGAGCGCGTTGGCGACCTGGTTCGTGTGACGGTCGAGATCGGCGAACGTCGTGAGGCGGCCCTCGAAGCTCAGCGCGATTTGCCGGCCGCGCGCTTTCGCATGATGGCGCGGCACATCGCCCAGCGTCGGCATCGCGTCGAACTCTTCCGGCTTGAGCGAAGCCGCCATCGCCGATCCTCCCGCTTGTTTTTCGGGAGCTTAGACCAGTTGCCGCGCTCGTGAAGAGCTAGCTTTGGCCGATCCCGCGCGCCATCAGCGCCGCAAACAGCAGCAGCAACGCCACCAGATGCACCTCGATCATCACAACCCGGCGCACCCGCTTGGCGTCCGCCTCCGGCACGGCGAACGCGGCCTCGGCGCTAGCTTGCCTGACCCAGCGTATGAACGTGCTGGTCGGCCCGATGGAGAGCAGGCCTATTGCGGCGAAGGTCGCCATCTTCGCCCAGAAGAAGGGCTGCTCCTGATAATACGCCCAGCCTTTTGCGCCCCAGATTACGCGGGAGACGCCGGCGAGAATGAGCAGCACGGCCGAGACGCCGTAGAAAAGGTCGATCCGCAACAAGAGGCGCGCAACGCGTCCATCGACCGGCAGGCGCAGCACGAAGACTTCGGCCACGATGGCGCTCACCAGGACAAACGCCAGTACGAAGTGCAGCCAGGAAAGGCCAGCGTCATGGAACAGCATACCGGCTCCTACCTCCGATAGCCCGCCGGAGGCAACTCAACTCGGACTGGAGGCGCTCCGCCGCGCATGCGATAAGCAAGCCCATGGCGGACGAAGTTCGGCGCAAGCTCGCTGCGGTGTTGTCAGCCGACATCGCGGGCTTCGGCGCGCTCATGGAGCGCGACGAAGCAGGCATGCTCAACCGGTTGCGCACCATCCTGGACGACGTGTTCCGGCCAAGCGTGGCCGCGCATGGCGGCCGCATCGTCAAGCTGATGGGCGATGGCGCGCTGGTCGAGTTCGAGAGCGTCGTCTCGGCGGTCCGTTGCGCCTTGGACATTCAGGCCGCCATGGCCGCGCGCAACGCGTCCGCTGATGCGGGCGAGCGCGTGTCCTACCGCATCGGCGTTAACTCTGGTGACGTCATGGTCGAGGGCGGAGACATTTTCGGGGAAGGCGTGAACGTCGCCGCGCGGCTGCAAAGCCTGGCGCAGCCGGGCGGCGTCGCGCTTTCCCGCGCGGTTCGCGAGCAGATCGCCGGGCGGATCGAGGCTCTGTTCGACGATTTGGGCGAACACCGCATCAAGGAGATCGAAAAGCCGGTGCATGTCTTCGCACTGCGTCTGGATGCGGCGGCATCGCCGGCGCGAAACGTCGCATCGGCGCGCGTGTCGATATGCGTTCTGCCCTTCGCCAATCTGAGCGGCGATCCCGAGCAGGACTATTTCAGCGACGGCGTCACCGAAGACATCATCACAGACCTCAGCAAGGTCTCCGCACTCGCCGTCGTCTCACGCAACACCGCGTTCAGCTTCAAGGGCAAGTCGGTCCCTCTGTCCCAGCTCGCCCGCCAGCTCAACGTCAGTCACATTGTCGAAGGCAGCGTCCGCAAATCCGGCGAACGCGTACGCATCACGGCGCAGTTGATCGAAGGCGTCACTGACAGCCATTTGTGGGCGGAGCGATACGACCGCGACCTCAAGGACATTTTCGCGCTGCAGGACGAAATCGCACAGGCGATCGTCAATGCGCTGAAACTCAAGCTCTTGCCCGCCGAAAAGAAGGCGATCGAGCTGCGCTCCACCACCAATCCCGAGGCCTACAAGATCTATCTCATGGCGCGCCAGTTCCACACGCTGGCGCACGCACGGCATCGTCACCTGATCGTCAACCTCTGCCGCCGCGCCGTCGAGATCGATCCGAACTACGCCCGCGCCTGGGCGCTGATGGCGATCGCGCAAAGCAACGTGGCGCTGTTCGTCAGCAGCAACGAAGAAGGCTGGGAGGCGGCCGACCGCGCGCTATCGCTGGATCCGGCGCTGGCGGAGGCGCACTCGGCGAAAGGCCGCATCCTGGCTGATCATGGCCGCTACGACGAAGCCCTGCCCTTCCACCAGACCGCGCTGACGCTCGATCCGGACTCCTACGAAGTGAACTGCGCGGCGGCGCGCTGCCTCATCTCCACGCGCCGTCACGACGAAGCGATTGCGAGGCTCAACGCAGCCACCCACGCCGTCGAGAATGACATCTGGGCCGCCGGCATGCTGATCCAGTGCTACGAAGCCATCGGCTCACCGCTTCGTCTGGAAGCGGCGCGCCATTGCATCGCGCGGGCCGAAGCGCTGATCGCGGCGGAGCCGGATCACGGTTTGGCGTTGAGCTTCGGCGTCGGCGCGCTTGTCGCCGTGGGCGATCTGGAACGGGCCAAGGAATGGTCCCGGCGCGCCCTGCTGGTCGATCCGACCAACCTCAACATGACCTACAATATCGGCTGCGGCCTCATCAAAGGCGGCGAGATCGAATGGGGCCTCGATCTCATCGAGGCCACGGTCAACGCCACGCTTCAGGGCAATCTGAACTGGATCAAGACTGACAACGATCTGGACAGCGTGCGCGATCACCCGCGCTTCAAAACCATGATCGCCGAGGCTGACGCGCGGCTCGCTGCGCGAAGCTAGTCGTCGCGGTGCACGCGCTCGCGGCGTTCGTGGCGTTCTTGCGCTTCGAGCGAAAGCGTTGCGATGGGACGCGCTTCGAGGCGCGAGAGCGAAATCGGTTCGCCGGTCTCCTCGCAATAGCCGTAGCTGCCATCCTCGATGCGGCGCAGCGCGTCGTCTATCTTCGCGATGAGCTTGCGCTGGCGATCGCGCGTGCGCAGTTCGAGCGCGCGGTCGGTTTCGCTGGTGGCGCGGTCGGCGAGATCGGGCTCGGCCACGGTGTCTTGCTGCAGCGAAGCGATGGTGGAGCGGCTCTCGTCGAGAATCTCTTGCTTCCAGACCAGGAGCTTCTGGCGGAAGTATTCTTTCTGCCGTTCGTTCATGAACGGCTCGTCGTCCCGCGGTCGATATTCCTTCACCGTGGAAGCCATCTGTTCTTCACTCCCGCCCTCGCGAGCCGGCGCCTTATAGCGGTCCGCCTCCGGCTCGTCCAATGAGCGAGGCTTCTCAAAAAGTCCACGCAGTTTCCGCAGGTTGCGCTGCAACATCAGGCTCTCCCGAGCATTCGATCCAGCTTGGCGAGTTCGACAACGAGGCGAGTGTCGATCTCACGCAGGATCTCGTCCAACCCCTCATCCCCGGTCGGCTGGGCGGCGTGCTGAAGATGTTCCAGCTCCGCTTTCAACGCCGCCGGCGCGCGGCCCACCAGCAGGCCCCGCTCAAGGCGTTCGAGCGCATCCAGAACATCGCGTCCGCGCCGCGCCTGGCGTGCGCGCCGTTGCGCGCCCGGGTCTTCGGCCTGCAG
>JAEWNX010000369.1 GCA_023461135.1 Pseudomonadota bacterium | reverse complement strand
CAATTCGTACGTGGAAGAATCGGTGCAGGATTATGCGTTGACCGTCTGGAAGCGGCTCAAAGGCGACGCGCCGCCGCCCGAGCACAGCTTCGTCAGCGCGCAGACGCTCACACCGGCCGACCACCTCGCCATGCAGGCCACGGCGCAGCGATATATCGACAGCTCGATTTCCAAGACCATCAATTGCCCGGAAGATATTTCATTCGAGGATTTCGCCGACGTGTACAGCCGCGCGTTTGACATGGGCTGCAAGGGCTGCACAACGTATCGGCCCAATGCAGTGACAGGCTCGGTGCTGTCGGTGGAGAAGCCGGAAGCCAAGGCGAACGCAACGGCGGAATCGCGCGCGCCGGTATTGATGCCGCGACCGGACACACTGATCGGCTCGACCTACAAAATCAAATGGCCCGAGAGCGAGCACGCGCTCTACGTCACGATCAATGACGTCGAAGAGGACGGCCGACGCCGTCCGTTCGAAATCTTCATCAACTCAAAGAACATGGAGCACTACGCCTGGACGCTGGCCCTGACACGCATGATCTCGGCCGTCTTCCGGCGCGGCGGCGATGTCTCGTTCGTGGCCGAAGAGCTGAAAGCCGTGTTCGATCCGCGCGGCGGCGCCTGGCTCGGCGGGCGCTACGTGCCTTCCCTGCTTGCGGCGATCGGCGACGTCATCCAGCGCCATTTGGACAGCGATATGGTGCGCGCGCCTGCGCCGGAAGCGGTGGCGGCGAAGCCTGCCGTCAAGCCGCGCGCATGCCCCAAGTGTGGAGCGGCCGCGCTGATCCGCGCCGAAGGCTGCGACAAGTGTCTCGAGTGCGGACACTCGAAATGCTCGTAAAGCAAGCTACGCTCGACGAAGAAGCGCATCTATCTCAGCGAACACGTCCGCGTCGCAGCCGATCCAGACGTGGCCGCCGCTGGGACAGATGACCGTTTTCTTTCCGCCCCGGCGTCGTTCAAAAACTCAGTTCGAGCGTTATCCAGGTCTTGGTGCGGTCCGCGAAGCGGACGTCTTCGCCGTCGAAGCTCGCAGCTTTCAACTCGATCGCCACGCGTGGATTGATGACGAAGCGCGCCGCCGCGTTGATCTCATCGCCAAAATTGCCGCGTCCGTCGGCGTCACTGAACCGGTGCGCGGTGAGCGTGAGTGTTACCGGCTGGTCGGTCGGCCATGGCGCAGTCCTGTAAGAGGCGCCCGCATAAAGATCGCGCACGCCGTCCGGCGGCGTGGTCAGGAAGACATCGGCCCAGCCTTGAAAGGCGTGCAGCGTCGCCAGGGGCGTTGAGAACCCGCGCGTCCCGTCACCGCCGAGTTGCTCATAGCCAAGCGTCGCCGTCAGCGGGCCCCGCCTCGCGGCGAATTCAGCGAGGTAGTAGTCAAGATCAAACGAGGCGCTGTTGCCGCGGTAGTCGCTTTGGCGCGCCGCTTCCAGCGTGAGGCGCGGCGTCACCGCGCCGCCGCTCCATTCGTGCAACCAACGCACGCCGTAGGTCTGACTCGATTGCGCGGGGGCGTTCTGGAAATCGAGCAGCAGTGCATACGCCCCGATCTTGCCAATCGGCGTTTGCGCATCGGCGCTGACGACGTGCGAATCGCTCTCCCACTCCCCTTGCGGGCTATCTTCGCCGAACACGCGGCGGACGCGGTCGAGGTAGAAATATGTTAGGTTGATGCGCTCCGTGATGGGCGTGTCGATTCGAATTGCATCGAAGGTCTGTTCGTTTTGCCGGAAGCCGACATTGCCCACGAAGCGGGCATTGCCCAGCACAATGCGCTGCCGGCCAAGTGTCAGCCGCCGTCCGTCGGCTCCGGCCCATGCGAGCTGCAGGCGATTGAGTTCGAGCGTCTCTGGATCGGCAATAGTCGCGAAGCCGGTGCGGCCATTGACAGTATCATTATAGTCGCCCGCAAGATCGAGGACGCCTTCCGCTTCGATCAAGCCGGCAAAACCTCGCCAAGCCGGGGTCTCGTAACCGAAGCGGGCGCGCAAGGTCAATGCATCGGCATCCTGCAGACCCGCCTTATCCACGACCTCGTAACGCAGCCGCGTATCCAGGTGCCAATCACCGGCGCCGACTTGTTGTGCAAACGCTTGCGTGCTGAAGCATGCAAGCGACATCAGACCGATCGCGTAGGCGCCGGTGCTTCGAGCTTTTGTCATGCGGCGGCCGTTCCTCGCCGCGCTGAAAAGCGCTCCGCGAGACGATTGAGGTCGTCCTCGGTCAGCCGCTTGCGTGCGAAAGGCGCCAGGACAGCGTTTTCCATGACGAGATGGTGCTTCTGGTGCTCCGCGAACGAACGCAACGCCTCAGCGCCCCCTTCGATGCTCTTGACCGGCCGCTGCGCGACCAGAGCCCGCTGCAACACATCCCGCACAAGCAAGGCGAGGCGGCGATCCTCAGCATGCTCGCTTTGCATCTGATCGAGGACCGGCCCGATATCATCGTCTGGAAGGCAACGTTGGCGAAGCAAAGGAAAGAAATCCTCTTCCTCGTCGATGACGTGCAAGGTCATGTCGAAGCGGATGAATTCGGCAAGCGACGCCAGCAGCGCCGGATCGCACGACTCGGCCGCCGCGACTTCCTCCAATGTTGCGAAAACCTGCCGCTGACGATGGTGTTCTCGCAAGATGAAATCCAGGGCGTCGATACTCTCGCTCATCAGGCTCTGGCCTCCTGCGCTTCGGGCGCGCCGCGCCGCTTTCCTTCAACGTCGCGCAGCAATCCGTTTGGCCCCGCATAGACGAACCAGGTGATCGCCAAGCAGGTCAGGTAGAAAATCAAGAACGCGATCAGGGCGCCGGCGGCGCTGCCTGTCTCGGCTATCGACATCCCGAAACTCTTCGGGATGAAGAACGCGCCAAAAGCGGCGACGGCCGATGTAAATCCGGTGATGGCGGCGGATTCCTTTTCCGCCTGCTTGATTTGCTCCGGGCCGCTGAGTTCCGGCATCAGACGCGCGACTTCCTTGCGCATGATGGCCGGTATCATCTGGAACGTGGATGCGTTGCCCACGCCGCTGGCGAAGAAGAGCAGCATGAACGAAGCGAAGAACCCCGCGAAGGCGCCGGGAGCGGTCTTCTGTTCGACGAAGTAAATGACCCCGATCGTCCCCAGCATCATCAACAGAAAGA
>JAEWNX010000368.1 GCA_023461135.1 Pseudomonadota bacterium | reverse complement strand
GTGCAGGGCCATCGCGCGCTGATCGCGACGCTGATGAACCTCGCCGTCAAAGGCATGATCGAGATCGACGCGTCCAACAAGAAGCGCACGACGCTGATGCAGACCAGACGCGCAGCGTCCTCGTTCGTCACGGACGAGGACAGAGCGCTGGAGGCGCGCATCTTCGCGAGCGGCGGGACCAAGACGCTCGGCCAAACTTACGATTCCGGCTTCACGTCGGCGTACACAGCGTTCCAACAGGCGCTCGGCCGCAAGTATGGGAGCGGCTATTTCAAGTGGAACGTCGGCTATACGATTCTGGCGCTGGTGCTGAGCATCATCGCGGTCATCGTCGCCGTGAACGCGGCGGTGAATTGGACCCTCTGGCATACGATCGGCATCGTCGCGCTGGCGGCGATGAACATCGCTTTCATGTATTTCATGCCGGCGCCGACGCCAAAGGGGCAAGATGTTCGGACCGAGATTGAAGGCTTTAAGCTCTACATGGAGAAGGCCGAGCAGCTGCAACTGAATGCGGTTGAGCCGGGGAGCGAGGCGCCGCCGCCGATGACGACGGAGCGCTACGAGAGGTTTCTGCCGTACGCGGTGGCGCTTGGCGTCGAAGAGCCGTGGACGAAGCATTTCGAGCGGCTGATCCCGGAGGAAGCTGCGCGCTATAATCCAAGCTGGAGTCACGGCAGCTTCAGTTCGCGCTCCTTCAGCGGCGTCACAAGTGCGATGATTGCCAACATGAGCAGCGGCGTGTCGAGCGCGATGCCGCAAAGCTCGAGCTCATCCGGCTCCGGCGGCGGCGGTTCATCCGGCGGCGGTGGCGGAGGCGGCGGCGGTGGCGGGTGGTGATGAGCGCTACGGTGCGGGCGAGGTCTCGATCACTTCTATGATCTCGATTTCGCGCGGAAACATTCCCAAGTGGCCATACCGCCCCTGCGGACTCAATCTGCCGACAATCGTCGCGCGAATGCGAAAGCCGTCGTGCGCATGTTCGCGCGGCGGCGCGGCTGCCTGTAGCGCGTAGATGGCAGGTCCTCTCGCGGACCACGTTTCAGCGCGGTCATCGGCTTGGAAGGCCATTGTTTCTAAACCTTCCCGGTACTCACCCGTGTAGCGGCGCTCGGCCGAGCCAGGGGTGGCGCAAGCCGTGAGCAGGGCGAGAAGGGCAATCGCAAGAAAGCGCATGTGCGCAAGATGGATCATGTGTCGCTGACGCTGACAAGCGTCAGAGCGTCGCGCTTTCGCCGCCCTTTAGCAGCTTTTCCAGCGCCTCCAGCGTGTCGGCGTCTTTCGGCGCTTTGTCCCAGCGGATGCGGGAGATGCGGGGGAAGCGCATGGCGACGCCGCTCTTGTGACGCGTCGAGCGTTGCAGGCCTTCGAAGGCGACTTCGAGGACGAGGCCCTTTTGTTTGCTGTGCTTGACTTCGCGTACGGGCCCGAACCGGTTCGTGGTGTTGTTGCGCACGAACTTGTCGAGTTCGATCAGTTCTTCGTCGGTGAAGCCGAAATAGGCTTTGCCGACGGGGGTGAGTTCGTCGTCCTTCCAGACGCCGAACGTGTAGTCGGAATAGAAGGAGCTGCGCTTGCCCGAGCCGCGCTGGGCGTACATCAGCACCGCGTCGATCACCATCGGATCGCGTTTCCATTTGAACCAATGCCCCTTGGGGCGGCCCGCGAGATAGGGCGAGTCGCGGCGTTTGATCATCACGCCTTCGACTGCTTCTGCATCCGCCTTTACTTCAGTGTCTGCGGGATTGGCGCGGGCGTAGGTGAGTTCGTCCCACGTCTTGAACGGGATCATCGGCGAAATGTCGATCGGCGCGAAGGGATGATCGCGCACGAAGTCTTCAAGCCGCTTGCGGCGTTCGGCGAACGGCAACGTGCGCAAGTCCTCGTCGCCCAGGGCGAGGAGATCGTAGACGCGGATGAAGGGTGGAAACTCGGCTTGCAGCTTTGGCGTGACGGCTTTGCGGTTGAGGCGCTGTTGCAGCGCGTTGAAGTCCTGCACGCGGCCTTCGCGTTTGATGAGGAGTTCGCCGTCGAGGACGGCGTCGAACCGGAAGTGCGCGACAAGGTCAGGGAAAGACTTGGAGATGTCGTCGCCGGTGCGAGAGAAGAGCTTGCCGACGTACTTGCCGTGCGCGTCGCGGCCGGCGGCGGCTTGGACGCGGATGCCGTCCCATTTCCACTCCGCGCAATAATCGGCCGGATTGAGACCCGCGAACTCCTCTGGCTCAATCGGGTGGGAGAGCATGGGCGGATAGAAGCGCACGAGGCTTGACGTGGAGGGCGCAGCCGCTCGGCCTTCGAGCCAGGCGAAGAGATTGAGGTAAGGTGGCTCGTCGGCGTGCCAGACATCTTCGATTTCGTCGGCGTCACGCCCGCCCATCTGAGCGAGCGCGGTTCGGGCGAGCCGCGCGGAGACGCCGATGCGTAGCGCGCCGGTGATGAGCTTGAGCAACGCCCAGCGGCCGTCCTCATCCAAACGATCGAGCCATTGCGCGACTTGCGCGGGCAGCTTGTCCTTCGGCGTCGTCGCCAATCCTTCGACGACATCGCTCAGCGTTAGGTCCGCATTGGCGCGCGTGTCCGCGGCCGGCCACATCAGCGCGACGGTCTCAGCGAGATCGCCGACGAAATCCCAGGAGAGGCCGAACAGCACCGGATCGGTGCGCTCAGCGGCGAGCTGGCGCACCAGGCCGGGTTTGGCGTGTTTGAAGGAGAGCGCGCCGGTCATCGCCGCGAGCGCCCAGCCGCGATCGGGATCGGGCGCCTCGCGGAAATAGTTTTCCAGCTGCGCGAGTTTGCCGAGACGGCGCGGCTGGTGAGCGAGGCGCTCGAGGAGCGCGGCGAAGCGGTTCATGCGGCGGTTGCCGGTTCTTCTTCGTCGCCGTAGCCGACCAGATGCAGCGCCTTGGCCTTCAACCCTTGTGACGTGCACCAATGCGCAAGCGCGTCGGCTTCACCGTGCGTGATCCAGATTTCGTCGGCGCCCGTTTCCAGGATCGTGCGCTGCAGGTCCGGCCAATCGGCGTGATCGGATATCACCAGCGGCAGCTCCACGCCGCGCTGGCGTGCGCGCGCACGAATGCGCATCCAGCCCGACGCGAACGCGGTGACCGGATCGGGAAAACGGCGCACCCACGGCGTCTGCAGTGCATCGGGCGGGCCGAGCACGATGGCGCCGGCATAGTGGCTCTTGGGCGCATTCTCGACGTGGCGGACATCGCCGAGGTCGACGCCGTGCTGTTTGTAGAGTTCAGTGAGCGCGACGAGCGCGCCGTGGACGTGGATGGGTTTGTCCCAACCGCATTGGCGCAGCGTCGCCATCAGACGCTGTGCTTTGCCGAGCGCGTAGGCGCCGACGACGTGCGCGCGCTCGGGAAACATCGCGACGGACGCGAGCAGCTTTTTCACTTCGTGTTCGGCGGGGGGATGCGTGAACACGGGAAGCGCAAACGTGGCTTCGCTGATGAAGACGTCGCACGGCACGACTTCGAAGGGCGGGCAGGTCGGATCGGGCTGACGCTTATAGTCGCCGCTGACGACGATGCGGCAGCCGTCTGCTTCCACGACGGCCTGTGCAGAACCGAGGACGTGACCCGCGGAGACGAGGCGAAAGCGCGCTCCGCCCAGCTCGATCGTTTCTCCGTATTTCAGCGCCTGCGTCGATCCCGCGAACTCAGGGCCATACCGCGCCGCCATGATGGCCAGTGTCTCGGGCGTCGCCATCACGGCGCCGTGGCCGGCGCGAGCGTGGTCCGAATGGCCGTGCGTGATGAGAGCGCGCGCGACGGGCCGCG
>JAEWNX010000367.1 GCA_023461135.1 Pseudomonadota bacterium | reverse complement strand
GGCCTCCTCGGTCGCAGCGCTTTCCGCGAGCGGCTCGTCCGCCAGCGGGCCCGCCCGCAACGGCTCGGCGGCATAAGGATCGTTGTAGGCGATCTCGGTGCCATCCTGGCTGGGCGAGAAAACCTTCCAGGCGCCATAGGCGCCGCCGGCGAGCACGACAGCGGCGATCGCGCCGATCACCCATTTCGACCCGCCGCCGCCTTTGGACGCGCGGATCGTCGTTGCGCCATGAGGATGTTCGCTCACCTTCGTCCTCCCTGAAATGCCGTGAAGCCGCCAGTCCGGAAACGCACCCTTATGGTAAGATGTTCCGCACGCGCGTAAGATTTCATTTACCACAAATCAGCAGCCTTAACCCGTCAGCGTCGTTGCGCAACCGATCCGGCAACGACGTCAGGCGGGAGAGGAACATGCGCAAATACGCCGCGCTGCATACGCATCTCAACAGACGCAACGGCCGTCCGGAAATGCTCACGTTCGAGGATATCGAACAGATCATCGGCAAGGCGCTGCCGCAAAGCGCCCACAAGCACCGCTCGTTCTGGGCCAACGACAACCAGGACCACCACACCCACGCGCGCGCCTGGATGCGCGCCGGCTATCGCGTCGCCTATGTGGACCGCGAGCAGAAGGTCATCCGCTTCGAGCGCACGCGTTGAAGAAGCAAACCCCGCAGCGAGCTGCGGGGTTTGACCGATGTCAGTTCAAATTGAGCCGCGCGCCAAAGGCCCAGTTGTGGCCGTTGTGCTCCCATTCGAGCGCGCCGTCCTCGGGATTCTCGAACGTGTCCTGATAGCGATACTCGCCGAAAATGCTCCACGTATCGCCAAGCGGAACACGCACGCCGCCGATGAGCTGATAGGCGGCGACCGTTGCTTCCGATTCCGACGAGCTGTTTTCGTAGGTGACGAACGCAGCGCCGACGCCGCCGCCGAGATAGGGCGTGAATCCGCCGAGGGCGAAATTGTACGTCATGTTGCCCATCAGCCGGTATTCGTGCGTGTTGTTGGGATTGCAGCAGGAGTATTCCATCTCGTCATACGAGAACTCCGCTTCAACATCCCAATTGCCCCACATCGAATGGCCAATGGCGAAGCCGGCGTTCCAGCCGTCGTCCATGTCGTAGCTGACCCCGCCCCATTCGAGTTCGTCTTGCGTGGTGATCCCCGCGCTGCCCTCGATGTACATGTCCGCCTGCGCGGCGTTCAAAGGCATGCCGGCCATAAGCGCCGCGACACTTGCAAGTCCCAACAGTTTTTTCATGAGTACCCCCGTTCAGGCCGCGCCGCGCGCACGGGCGGTCCCTCGCGCGACGCAGCTTACGCTCTGCGCCGCGGGTGGCTACGTCAGATTTGCATGACGCGGGCGGTGTTCAAATCTGTTTGTGGAAAACTTGCCCCTGTGTACGCTCCGGACGCCAGGGACGCCGTCTGAGCGTCGATACTGGGAGGACTGGATGCGCCGTCTCGTTCTGGCTTTGGCCGCTGTGATGATGCTCAGCGGCTGCATCTCCACGCTGCAGGGCGCCTATGACGACCAGGCGCGGCAGGACGAGTGCGATCGTGCGCGGGGCGACATCGAACGCGCCATGTGCTGAGCCGACCAGCTCCAGTTCCTTGCAACCGCCGCGCGGCGCGCCAGAATGCGCGCCAGGAGGATGACCCGATGCGCGTGTTGATTGTCGGCCTCGCGGCCCTCGCCGCGGCGTGCTCCGCCGATGTGAACTCGGGCGGCGGCGCTGCGCCGGGCGAGAGCTACATCCTCGAAGTGCGCGCGACGAGCGGCGAACAAACCTATCTTGTCACCGCGCCGGACGGCCGGGTTGTCGGCGCGCGCGCCGCGGAAGGCGCTTCGGCCCTGATGGACAGCGATCGCGCGCGCGGCCTTGCGGGCGATCCTCCGCCGCAAGGCGATATGCCGCCGGAAGTGATGTCGCTTCGCTTCCCCGGCGTTGATCTGCAAATCAACGCTGAGGGCGACGGCGACGATAAAAACGGGCGCGCCGCCGTCTCGATCAACGCCGGAGACCACAACGTCATCGTCCATGCCGACGAGGGCGGGCCCGGCGAAGCCGATGACCGCGTCTATGTCCGCATTACCGGCGCCGACCAAAACGCGGTGCGCGACTTCATCGAGGACGCCGAGGAGCTCTCGCCTCAGGTCAAAGCCGAAATGCTGGCGGAACTCGGCATCGCCGCAGCGCAACACGACGAGGCCCAGCCCTAACGGCTTGCTTCGCCGCCGCGCTTTGGCTTTGCTGGCCCAACTGAATCGAGGGGGACCCCGAATGCGTGGGAAATTGCGCGCGGCTGCGGCCGCGGTGGGAATCCTTGCTTGCGCCGCGTCGCCGGCGTCCAGCGAGGAGGGGATGTGGACGTTCGATAACTTCCCGGCCGAGCGCATGCGCGCCGAAATGGGCTGGGCGCCGGATCAAGCCTGGCTCGACCGCATCATGGCCGGCACGGCGCGCTTGCCCGGGTGCTCTGCGTCGAACGTCAGCGGGCAGGGCCTCGTGCTGACCAACCACCATTGCGTGATTTCCTGCGTCACCGCGCTCTCGACCACAGACGCCAACTATATCGACGACGGCTTCATGGCGCGCGCGCGCGAGGAGGAACGTCCCTGCCCGAACATGTCGGTGCAAGTGCTGACCGGCGTCGCCGACGTGACCCAGCAGATCGACGCCGCGACCGCGAGCGCGACGCCCGAGACGTTTGCGGACATCCGCAACGCCGAGGTCGCGCGCATCGAAGGCGCGTGCACGTCCGGCGCCCAGCGCTGCGAAGTGGTGACGCTGTATCAGGGCGGACGCTATTCGCTGCATACCTACAAGCGCTACGACGACGTGCGCCTCGTGTTCGCGCCGGAGCATCGCGTCGCCGCGTTCGGCGGCGATCCGGACAATTTCAACTTCCCGCGCTACTGCCTCGATTACTCGTTCCTGCGCCTCTACGAAAACGGCGCGCCGGCGGCGACGCCGAGCCATCTCTCCATGCGGTTCGAGCCGGTGACCGCGGACGAAATCGTCCTGATCGCCGGCAATCCGGGCCGCACGTCACGCCTGCGCACAACGGCGGAATTGGCGTTCGAGCGCGACTTCAACCTGCCTTGGCAGATCGCTTCGCTGGCGGAGATCCGCGGGCGGCTGATTGCGTATTCGGCGCAGAGCCCCGATCAGGCGCGCATCGCCTCGAGCGCGCTGCAAAGCGTGGAAAACTCGTTCAAAGGTCTCTCCGGCCGGCGCCAGGCGCTTGCGGACGCGAGAGGCTTTGCGCGCGTCGCGGCGACGGAGCAGGACTTGCAGACGCGGGTGCGGCGCAACCGCGCCGCGACGCGCGAAGTCGGCGACGCCTGGGGCGAGATTGCGCGCGCGCAAACCGCCTATCGCGGCATGTTCTATCGCTACCAGTATCTGGAATCGATCGCCGGCCAGCGTTCGCTGCTGTTCGGCTGGGCGCGCGACCTGGTGCGCGGCGCGGCGGAGCGGCAAACGCCGAACACCGAGCGCATCCCACGCTACACCGAGGCGCGCTTGGCCACGGTCGAGCAGGGCTTGCGCGCTGACCGGCCGGTGACGCCCAGCTTTGAAGAAGTGCATCTCGCTTTCTGGCTGTCGAAAATGCGCGAGAACCTGACTGTCGACGATCCGGCCGTGCGCGCCATTCTCGGCAGCGAAAGCCCCGAAGCGCTTGCGGCCCGGCTGTCGCAATCGCGGCTCGCCGATCCGGCCTACCGCATGCAGCTCTGGGAAGGCGGCGCCGCTGCGATAGCTGCGTCCGACGATCCGATGATCGTGTTCGTGCGCGGCTGGGACGATCAGGCGCGCGCTGCGCGTGAGCGCTACATCGAACTGGTGGAAGGCCCCGCAGCGCGCGCGCACGAGCGCATAGCCCGCGCGCGTTTCCGCGCCTTCGGCGAAAGCCAATATCCCGACGCGACGTTCAGTCCGCGCGTCTCCTACGGCCGGGTTCGCGGCTGGACCGAGCCCGGCGGGCGCGTGATCGAGCCCTTCACCTATGTCGAAGGCCTCTATCAGCGCGCGACCGGCTCGCCGCCCTTCGTGCTCAGCCAGCGTTGGATCGATGCGCGCGCGCGGCTCAATCCGCGGACGCTGTACAATTTCTCGACCACGACGGACGTCATCGGCGGCAATTCCGGCAGCCCGTTGCTCGATCGCGAAGGCCGCGTCGTCGGCGCAGTGTTCGACGGGAACATCCACTCGCTGGGCGGGGAATATTTCTACGACGGCGAGCTCAACCGCAGCGTCACCGTGTCCTCAACCATCATCCGCGCGTCGCTTGCGGATGTGTACGGGATGCAAACGCTGCTGACGGAGTTGGAGGGGCGTTAGCGCCGCCCGTGCTCAGCCGAGCGCGGCGTTGATGAAGTCCGTCTGCCGCGCGATCGAGGCGAACGTTTGCGGCGTCGGAAACGCGACGAAGCCGTGGCAGGCGCCGGGATAGATGTCGAGCTCGCCGCGATTGCCCGCCGCGATCCAGCGCGCGTGCATGAAGAGGCTGTCGTCGAGCAGGGCGTCCTTGGTGCCGACGGTGAAGAGCGCCGGGCAAAGGCCGCTGAGATCGGCGTAGAGCGGGGAGATGTGCGGGGCGCGCTTCTCGGTTTCGCTCATGCCGGGCAGGAAGGCGTCGCCGAACTTGTGAATGTCGAGCGTGCGCAGCACGAGGCGCTCGTCGTCGCCAAAGGCGCGTGCGCTCGGCGTCATGCCCAGATCGAATACGCCGAACACCAAATTTGCGGCGTGGAACGGCGTCTTGCCGTGCTTGTCGCGGAGCCGCAGGATCGTCAGCGCGGAAAGATGCGCGCCCGCGCTTTCGCCGCCGATGGCCAACGTGTCGCCGCCGAAATCCTTGAGATGATCGCTCACCCACAGCGCCGCGGCTTCGCAATCGTCCGGCCCGGCGGGGAACGGATTCTCCGGCGCCAGTCGATATTCGACGCTGATCGCGGTAAGGCGCGCGCCATCCGCGATGCGCTCCAGCAATCGATCCTGCTGATCGGCGGCGCCGAGCGTGTGCCCGCCGCCGTGAATGTGCAGATAGACGCCGCGCGATTGTTCCGGCGCGATCACGCGCAACGGAATCTTTCCTGCCGGCCCGTCGATTTCGATCCAGCGCGCGCGCTCCGATTTTACGGCCGCTGGAAACACGCCTTCACCGCGCGCCCGCGCCGCGCGCACCTTCGCCACGCCGACGTCCCACCATTCCGGCATGCCAGTCATCGCGGCGATGATGGCCGCGTTCGCCGTCTTCGTTTCTTGCGGGATTGCGCCGTCGCTGAAGAGCTTGGGATCGAGATAGTCTGTCACTTCAGTCCACCCATTTTGCGGATCGACTTCCACTCATCCGCCGTCACCGGCTGAACGGAGAGGCGCGCGGCTTTGACCAGCACCATGTCCTTGAACGCCTTGTCCGCCTTGATCGCGGCCAGGGTCACCGGCGTTTTCAGCGGCTCGACGGACTTCAAAACGACCGCCACGAACGCGCCGTCCTTGTCCGTCGGAT
>JAEWNX010000366.1 GCA_023461135.1 Pseudomonadota bacterium | reverse complement strand
GGCTGAGTTCATGGGGGCCGTGAGAGATCCCGCGGTGCTGGCCGAATGCATCGGCGTTTCCAAAGAAGTAATGGGCGGGGAATACTACCGGGCGCTCATGCGCTGCCGGAAACTCATAGCGTATGAGGCAGAGCGTTTGGGGTTGAGGGATGTCGATCAAGGCGTACCAGCGCGCAGCCACGCAGGCTGACACGCCGCGAGATCTGGAATACCGCGCTTTCGGCCAGGTCACGGCCGGCTTGGTGCGGGTTAAGGAAGAAAACGCCCCCCTCGGCATGGTCGCCGAAGCGATCGACGCAAATCGCCGGCTTTGGAACGTCCTTGCCGCCGACTGCGCCGTTCCCGAAAACCGGCTTCCGCTCGCGCTGCGGGGTCAGATCATCTCGCTTGCGATGTGGGTGGCGCGCTATTCGGGCGAAGTGCTGCGCGACGGCGCCGACCTGGAGCCCCTGATCGACATCAACCGCACCATGATGGAAGGCCTGGCCGCGCGCTGAGTTAGGCAAAACTTGCCGGCCTAAGAATCGTTTCGGCGCTGACCAGTTGTTAACCCTGGTTCCCTACAAATCGTGGCCAACGCGAAAGTCTCCCTTCGAAAAAGGGCGGGGGCGCTGACGCGCTGCGGGCAAAATGCCCAATCGGCCAAAACGGCCGGTCAACTTAAGTCCAGAAGGACGGATACATGACCAGCGTCAACACCAATTACGGCGCGCTCGTTGCGCTCCAATCCCTCAACCAAACCACCCGCGAACTCGCTGAAGTCCAAAACCGCGTCAACACCGGCCTCAAGGTCGCGTCGGCGAAGGACAACGGCGCCGTGTTCGCCATCGCCGAAGGTCAGCGCGCGCGCGTCGCTTCGCTGGGCGCGGTGATGGACGGCATCGATCGTGCGACGTCGGTGATCGACGTCGGCCTGTCGGCCGGCGAAGCCATCGGCGACATCCTGAAGCAACTGAAGGAAAAGGCGGTCGCCGCGCAAGCGAACGACCTCAGCCAAGACCAGCGCGACGCGCTGCAAGCCGACTTCGGCGCGCTGCGCGATCAGATCAACCAGATCGCCAACGCCGCGACCTTCAACGGCTCAAACCTCGTTAACGGCTCGAACCTGACCGGCGGCGGCTCGGCATTCTCCGTGCTGACGTCCGACATCAGCGGCACGGCCGGCGCCTACGACCTCGACGGCCTCGTGATGAGCGGCGGTCCGTTCGCTTCGTCGGCGACGCTCGACACGGCGACCGGCGCGCTCGTTATCGGCGCCAACGACGAGCTGGAATTCACGATCACGAGCGGCAACGAAACCACCACGTTCACGGTGGACGTCGACGCCACGGATACGATCCAGCAGTTCATCGACAGCGTCGGCTCCGCTTCCGGCGGTCGCGTGACGGCGACCTACGATGAAGCCACTGGCGTCATCAGCTATGCCTCGCAGGAACAGTTCTCCGTCGTTTACACGGACGGCACGGCTGCGTTCGACGACAATGGCCATTTTGACGGCGTTGACGGCGTTGGCGGCTCGACGTTCTCCGTGGTCGTCGCCCCCGGCGCTGGCAGCAACTCGCTGACCGTTTCGGGCTTCGACTTCCGTCTCGGCACGGCTGGCCAAGCGTTGGCCAACCTGACGGCGGCGCTCGACATCTCGACCGCGGCCGGCGGCTCGGTGGCGTCCAACGCCATCGACGATGCGCTGACCAATCTCAGCAAGGATCTCGCTTCGCTCGGCGCGCAATCGAAAGCGCTCGAAGTGCAGAAGTCCTTCCTGGGCAAGCTGTCGGACTCGATCGAAGCCGGTATCGGCAACCTCGTCGATGCGGACCTCGCCAAGGAATCTGCTCGCCTGCAGTCGCTGCAAGTCAAGCAGCAACTCGGCGCGCAAGCCTTGTCGATCGCCAACTCGGCGCCGTCGATCGTGCTGTCGTTCTTCCGCTAAGAGCGGGATGCGAAAAGGCGGGGAGCTTCGGCTCCCCGCCGATTTCGTTTGATCGATGGGTCCAGTCGTCTCCCCAAAGGCTGCGCCCGATCTCAAGCAAGTGGCGCAGAAGCCAGCTCCGGCAGAGCCTGGGATCGCCGCGGAAGCGGCGCAAAAGCGCATGGCCGCATACAAGGCGGAGTTACGCGCGGAAGTCCAACCCGACAATCTACAAGTCCGTCTCGACGAGAACGCGCACCGTTTCGTCGCGACGCTGACCGACTCCAATACCGGCGAAATGCTGCGCCGCTATCCCAGCGAAGCGCAGCTCGCGTACGCGCGCGCCGTCATGGCGTATCTGCGCGCGCAGAGCGGCAGGTAAACAAGACGTAAAAACATTCGTTTCGGACCTACGTGCGTTAACGTTTCGTTAACGCATTTACGTTTCCTTCACGCCTGCGGCGAAGCGCGCCGCACGTTCTCGCGTCGGGGGCGTGCGATCCGAAGGAGCGGCATATGGTTTCGAGCATCGTCCCCGGGGCGTCGGGCGCGACTGCGCTCGGCGTCGACACGCGTTACACGCGTCCGCCGCAGACGGCGGGCGAACAGCGCGAGAGCGCGGCGAACAGTGACCGCGTTGAACTCAGCCCAGGGTCCCTTGCGACGGCGCGCGAGAGCGTGCGCGAGGGGATCGGTCACCTCCAGGACGCACTGGCTCTTGGGCGCGAAGCAATGTCGATGCTGTTGAAGGCGCAGGCCGTCGCGCGGGGCGAAGGCGCGCAAGCCGATCTCGACGCTGCGCTGAAGGGATTTTCCGAGCGGCTCGAGGCTGCGGTCGCGCGCGGTGCGCGCCTGGCGGCCGGCGAAGATGTTGCGGTTCACGCCGAACCGGGCAGCCCGCCCGTCGTGATCGGCGGAGTGGATTTGCGCCTGAAGGCGGCGCCAGACGCGGGCGATGTCATCTCGGTGCCTGCGCAGGCGCGGGCGGACGACGCCGCGCTCGCGGGCATGGCCCAGCGCTCACTCGACAAGTTGCAGGAGGCGATGAGCCGCCTGGTGGATTCCATGCGGGCTCTCGAAGCGCATCAGGGCTTTCTGGGCGCGATCGAAAACGCCGCCGGCGTGCGGCGCGATCTGGACACTGACGGCGCGCGTCTGCTCGCGCTGCAAGTTCGCCAAGGCCTGGAAGCCACGGGCGCGCCGGCGATCGCCAACGCCGAGCCGCAAGCGGTGCTGACGCTGTTCAGGGCTTAAAGCGGGCGCCAGTTGTTGGCGCCGATACCGCCGAGATCGACCAACTCGCTCCCGTAGTCGTCCTCGTCGTCCGCCTCGCCGTAGGCGCCGATCCAAAGCGGACGCGCGGCCTGGTAGATTTTCCACGCGACGATTGCGATGAGCCCCAGGAGAGCGAGCAAGGTTGCGCCGAGCGCAATCATCAGATCGCGGTTCATGGTCAGATCGCCGCGTGCGGCGGCGAGCAGGCGGCCATCGCGCGGCAGCCGCTTGGCAGCCGCGGCCGCGCGGTCGCCTGCCGACTGAGCAAGCAAGCGCAAGCGCGGCAAGTCGCGCGCTGAGCCTGCGTGCATCATGAGGTCTGCGGCCGCGGACACCGAGATTGCCTGCGCCATGGCGCCGATTTCGTGCAGCATGGCTCGCGCCCGATCCATCGCTTCGCTGTCGACCGCCGCCGTGAAGGCTGCAGCGGCGTTCGCGTAATTGCCCGCTGCCTCGCCCTCTGCGGACGCAAGAGCGGCGGTGCGGAAATCGTCGATCGGGACGGCGGCGTTGAGGATGTCGGCGATGTCGGACTGAAGACCGACCGGATAGTCGGGGCGCCGGCTGGCGACGAGGACGGCGGCGGCGCCTTGCATGAGCCGTCCATCCGGCTCGCCGGCGAGGCCGAGACCGATGCCGGTCAGAATGAACTGAAGACCGTCGGTTTCAGGCTCCGTCAGCAGCGCGCGGGCCATCAACTCGAAGTCTTGCGCATCGCCGAGATTGACCGCTTGGCGCACGCGCTGCTCTGGCGTTCCGCTCGCGGATCGGCGCGAGAGCAGAGGAACGATCGATTCATACCGTGAGCGCGTGCCGGGGCTGAGCAGTTCGAGCGCGGCCGCTTCGCGCTCTGCGTCGTTATCGGATCGATTAAGGAGCCCCGCCATCCGGTCGGGCAGCATGCCTCCGCCAGACAACAGGAAGCCGCGCGCCGCCTCCACGTCGTCGCCCATCAGTTCGAGCGCGACGAGGTCGTCCCATTGGCGCAGGCGGTCGAAGTCGAGCTGGATGAGGTCGCCGTTGAGCCGCTCGATGCGGGCGCGGATCGCGGGCGCGCCAGCCTCGGAGTATTCGTAATCGTAGAGATGGTCGCGCGCGACGATCAGCAGCGCCATCGCGCCCGACACCGGCAGCAGCACCATACAAATGTTAAAGGCGAGCGCGATCAGCACCCCGTGAAGGGTGCGTTGCCGCGTATGCGCCCGCGCAGGACGCCAAGCATGAGACATGCGCGCGTGCTTCAAGTACTCCCCCGGACCGCCAGCCGAGCGCTAAAGAAACGGCAGAAAAGCCACAGAGCAAGATGAATTACAGGAAAGGCGAATTCGTCCCCGGATCGGGGTTTCTCTGCGGCGAATTTCGTTAGGCGCTGCGGTCGAGGACGGCAGGTCCTAAACCGTTCGGCGACACCAGCTCCCCCTTCGCGCCGTAGTGCGCATCGCCGCCCCGCTGACGCACCACCTCTTCAGCCATAGCTTGCACGAGCCCCTCGCTAACCAGTTTGACGGCGTTGAGGGCGCTTTCATGCGCGGCGAGCTTCTCATGCAGTGCGAGTGTGCACTGCCGCAACTGCGCGAGCAGGGCGGAGGGGGCGCCCTCGATCAGGGACGGGTCGTCCTTCACGCGCGCCAACTCCAGGCGATAGGCGTTGGACAGGCGCGTCTTCTCTTCGGCTTCGGCGCCGTCGAGCGGCGGTTGGCGCGCCTCGATCCTTTGCGTCTCGGCGTCGATCAGCGTCGTGAGCCGCTCCGTGATCAGCAGCAATTGTTCGGCGCGGTCCTTGGCGTCGTCAGCGAGCAGCGCCATCGGCGGCCTCCGGAACAGGCGCAGCTTCCTGCAAGCGCATCAATTCGCGGACAATGGAATCGGCGATGCCGACGCCGCCCGCCTGGCTCAGCGCCTCCGCATACCGTTCGATCAGCATCGGGCGGAAAATCTCTTCGCCCATGCCGCCGCCGCCGAGGCCGTCGGTTTCGAGCCCCTCGAACATGGGCGCCATCATTTGTGCGAGGAAGATCGCTTCGAACTCTTCCGCTGCGCGGCGCATCTCTGCTTGGCGCGGATCGGGCTCGTGCGGCGCTGACGCAGTCGACATCGGCAATGGCGCGCCGGGTGAGGCGATGGCGTCTGTCATCACATCACTTCTATTTCGGCTTGGATCGCGCCGGAGGCTTTCAGAGCCTGCAGGATGGAGATCATGTCGCGCGG
>JAEWNX010000365.1 GCA_023461135.1 Pseudomonadota bacterium | reverse complement strand
GTGTCGGACGACTTCACCGCGCGCATGATGGCGGAACGCTTCTCGGCGTCGAAAACGTCGGCGCGGTGCATCACGCGCTCAGGCGTTGGGTCGCGACCCCGGCGAGCGGCGCCAGCAGGTGATGCGACAGCCAACGCACGACGGGAACGCAAACGGCGTCACCGACCAAATGCAGCCCCGCGGTCTGTCCGGCGGGCAGCGGATAGTCTTCCGGCACGCCCATCAGCCGCGCCGCTTCGCGCGGCGTGAGCAGGCGCGAGCGCACATCGTCGCCGTGCACGAACAGGAGCAACTGCCGGCTGGATCCGCCCGCAGGCGTGCGCAGGCACCCGGCGACGCCGTCGAAGCGCGCCTCCGCGCGCTGGACGCGCTGGCCGTGCTCGATGCGGATGCGCCGGAACACGGCGCCGACCTCGCGCCGGCCGCTTTGGCGCAGCGCGTCGAGTCTCGTGCGCTGAAGCGCGCTCATCTGGCCGATCAGGCGTTCGGTTTGCTCGGCGCTGTTCCACGCAACATCCGCGTCGTCATCGAGCATATCCGCGAGGTGTGTGTTGCGCTTGGCCGGCAGGTCGAGCCGCCACCAGACGAAGCGTTTGCGCAAGCCGTCAGGCATGCGCGCCACCGAATTGCGCAGTGCTGGCGTGTGAAACGGCTCCGAAGGACCTGAGGCCATCAGCGAAGGCGGCGCCCGCCGCGCAGCGATGACGAACAAGCGGGGACGCGATTGCGGCGTAAAGAGCGCAGCGTCCACCTCGAGCGCGCCGACGCGATAGCCGAGATCGTCCAGCGCATGCACGAGCGCTGAGAAATCCGCGCCGCCGTGAGAACTGAGCAGGCCGGAGACGTTCTCGAGCGCCAGCACCTCGGGCGCGCGGTTTGCGTCGACGAGCTGGTCGATCAGTTGATGAAAGCCCCAGAAGGCGCCTGAGCGCGGCGCGGCAAGTCCGCGGCGCTCGCCCGCCAGGGACACGTCCTGACAGGGGAACGACGCCCACGCCAAAGCGGCGGCGCCGGGCAACTCGATTGGCGAGAGCTTCCAGATGTCGCCTTCGCGAAACTCGCCGCCGCCGAATGCGCGCCGGTACGCTGCGGCTTTGGCGGGATCGATGTCGTTGGCGAAGACGCAGCGAAAGTCCGGTTCGAGGCCGAGGCGCGCCAGCCCGCCGCCGGCGAAAAACTCGAAAAGTGGGGCGCCGGAATCACGCTGCATGGGTCTATACTAGCGCCTCGCGAGGGCGCTGGCGTCCCAAGGGATGTCAGCCAGAGGGGAAAGTCCGATGCGGACCCTGATGCGCGGCGTGTTGAGCTGCGCGCTGATGCTGGCCGCCCTGACCGGGTTGTCGGCATGCGAGCGCCAATCCGAAACGCCCTCCGAAACAACCGCGCCGCCGAGCAACGCCGAGCGCGAAGCCGAGATCGCCGCCGGCCAATTGGCGGCGCTGGGCGGGCCGGCCAACGCGCAGCAACGCGCGTTGTACGAGGGCGAGTTCCAAGCGTCCGGCGGAATTGACGCGCTTGCCTCCGATGGCGCCGGGGCAGAGGGCGCATGGGAGCTGCGGCTCTTGAACGATTATGCGCAGTTCTCGCGCCCCGGCTTGGGGGAGGACGGGGGCATGACAGCGGCGCGCGAGTATCATGAGCGCGGCATGCGCGTCGTTGCGGGGCCGCTCACCATTACGATCATGCAGCAGGCGTGCACCGCGAGCGGCGTCGAGCTTGCGTATGTCGCGCACGTGATCTTCGAAGGCGTGGCGTACCAAGGCTGCGCACGGCGCGGCATCGCAGACGGCGCGCGCGCGACGTGGGCGTCCGTGCTGCCCGAACTGATCCCGGCGATCGACGCGTGCCTGACGCGCGTGTCGTCGCGGCCGGCGCGCGTGACGTTCGCGACGTCGCTCGACGAAGGCCAAGTGAGCGTGCGGACGCGCGATGCGGACGGGGCGCGGCGCGAATGCATCGCCAGCGCATCGGGCGCAGAAGTCGCAGTGTTCGAGCCTATTTCCGATCTCGACAGACGTGCGGGCGAAGGCGATCCGGAATTCCAGCGCGGCGGGAGCGAGCCTCGTGGCGGCGAATGCCGTGCGATTGAACCGGCAGTCGGGCGCGGCGGCGAGCAGCTAGGGTGGTTGATCCGGCGCTCTTGCTGACGCTCAGGCGCCGGCGCCGATCAAGCCCTGGACCCATTCGATAATGTTGTTGATCACGGCAAGACCGACGCGCGTTCCGAGATAGACGGACGCAACGGACGCGATGGCGGCAGGAATAGTCAGCAGCATCAGCACGCCGTCGCGCTGCAACAGCGCCAGTGAGGTGATGGCGACGGTCATCCCCGGCGGCCAGTTCGCGAAGGGGATCGGCAAGATCAGGATGAACGCCATCAGCAGCGTCTGCAGGCCGACCAGGATGGTCACCGGAAAGCGGGTGAGGCGCGACCAGCGCGGCTTGATCAGATACTCCACGCGCTTCAGCGGCGGCGTCGCCGCGCGCAACGTGCGCCGCAATGGCGCGCACTCGATTTCCCATCTGCGCACGCGCTGAGGAACCCAGAGGCGGCGCGAGCCCATCACGAGCTGCAACGCGGGCAGCATCATCAGCACGCCGAAAATCGTCGAGATTCCCGGCACGTTCGGGATGCACATGGGCAGCGCCAGCACCAGCAGCAGCATGCCGTGCGCGCGCGAATCCAGCCGATCGATCAGCTCGCCGACACTCGTCTTATCGCCCGGAAACGCGTCCACGAGATCGTCGAGGAGCTCGGAAGCGGAACGGCCGGGGGCGAGGCGGACGGGAGGAGGTGCGGGGTTGAGCATCACGGGCCGAAGCCGGGGATCACATGGGGCGCCGGCAGGATTTTGACTAGGCCGCATCGGTGTTCAGACCTCGTCAACCAGAGCAGCGTAGCCCGAAAACCATGACGCGCGCGCGTCAACTCATCGCCTGGCTCGGTTTGTCCGTCGTAGCCGGCTGCAGTGCACCGCAGCCGCCGCCGGCGGAGCTGTCCGGTTTGTGGAGCGCGGGACCCGCCGCGTGCCGCGCGGGGGTGGGCGTCGAATTCGGGCCCGAAGCGATCGCCGCCGTCTATGAGGACGAGCGCCAGACGCTGTTCCTGCACCCGCATTACGAGGTCGAAGCGCTTGGCGACGAATTCCGCGTCCGCATCAGCTACGAGCTGCCGCGCCTACCGGGCGGCGCGCGCAGCGCCGGGGCGCATGGCGTCGTCGTGCTGGCGCGCGCGGGCGCCGGCATCGCGCCGGTCTCGCATAGTCTGGTGGATCCGCGCACTGGCGCCGCGCGGTTGCGCATCGCGGGCGATCCCGCGGTGACGGCGCTCACATTGACGCCGTGCGGCGATCATCCGTGGCGCGAGCCGTTGCGCGGACGCAGTCAAATCTGACCGGCGTCCGCACGATCGGCGTGTTTGCCTTAGTTTTCGGCCTGTTGCGTCGCTGACGCATCGCCGTTGCAGCGGGCGACTTCGTCGGCGCTGAGTTCACGGTCTTCCGAACCGTACGAGGCGATGCGGACATCGCCGGCTTGGCGCACGAACTGGCGGCAGGCCCGCACGCTGACGGCGTGATCGGCGCGCGCACGGCAGGTGTCGCCGTCGCAGGTCCAGAGCGCGTTTTGCGCGATCACGCGGGTTTGCTGAGCGACGGGGGCCTCGAGCTTCACCGTGAATACCGGATCGCGGGCGAAGGCAGGGGCGGCGAAGCCCGCCGTAAGGACGGCGGCGAGAACGATCGAACGGACGACGGACATCGGAAAACTCCTGGGTGCTGGTCGCGCCGCCTGGGGAGGAGCGCGGGGGCAAGAATGTCGCGAACGCTGATCCGTGACAAGAGAAAAATGAACGAACTAAAAATTATTCACCTAGACGTGAGGTGGAGCCGGCGGCGACGGCGAGCCGGCAGTGGAGTCAGTCCGAACGCACGGAATGGTTAATGCCGGTCAAGCTTTGCGCTACACCTGTCGCGCCGGCGCGCGGGGACAGGGCGCACGCCGAGCCAAAGGGGGTGGTCTGCCATGACATTGCACAAGTTTGCCGTCGGCGTGGTTCTGGGCGTGGCGATGATCATCGTCCTGCCGATCGGCGCGCTCGTCTTCGCGTCGCGCGATTTTCAGTTTGGCGTCGCGCAGCTTTCGCCGTCCACGAGCGGCCTCATCTCGTTCGAGAGACTGGCTGAAGTCGATGCACAGATCACAGCCCTCGAAGCGGAGAGCGCGGAGCCTCGCGGCGAACTTCTGGAGATTGATCGGCAGATCGCCGCGATCGACAATCAAGCAAGCGCCGCCGAAGCCGCCGCGAATGAAGCGCGCGCGAGCATCGTCGGCGACATCGCCGCAGTCGAAACGCGCGCAAACGTGCAAGCGGCGCAGAGCGCGGCGGCGGACACGAGTGCGCAGGCTCTTTCGCAGCGCGTCAACGCGCTGGCTGGGCGGCCTGGCTTGTCGGCCGCGGATCAGCAGAGCGTCGCGGCGCTGCGCGGGCAGGTGCAACAGCTCGCGGCGCAAGAAGAGAATATCGGCGGCGCCGACGCCGAGCGCGCGAGTTTGGTGGCGCGTCAGCGTCTCGTCAGCGGGCAGGTGGCGGAATCCAACCGCCGCATCTTCGCCCTGCAGCAAAGCGTCGTGCCTGACTACGAGCATTACGGCCGCATCCGCAGCGAAGCGACTGCGCTTCAGACCCTGAGCCCGTTCGGCGCGAGCGCCTATCTGGCGCAAGGCCATCCTTCGCTGCTTACAACGCTACTGGTGCTCCTATCCGGCGCGCTGGGCGCGCTGCTTTATCTGTTCCCGGCGTATCTCAACCGGCCTGAGCCGGTGACGATGGCCGAGATCGTGATCCGCCTCATCTTCGCGATGTGCGCGGCGCTCGCGCTTTATGTGCTGGCGAACGCGGCGATTGCAGGCTTCTCGATCAGCTCTGGCGTGCAGCAGGCGACGACCTCGGCGACGCTCAATCCGTTCACGGTGGCGCTTGTCGGCATCGTCGCCGGCGTGCTGGCGGAAGATATCGCCAAGTGGATCCAGGAGCGCGGGCGCGGCGTGTTCACGCAAGGCGGCGTGGCTGCCGCGCGCGCCGCGCCCGGCGGATCGGAGGAATCGGCGCCCACGGGCGGGCTGGTGAACAACCAGGCGATTTCCTAGCCGGTCACTCCGACGCTTCGGCCGCGCAAGCGGCGCGGATGGCGGTCC
>JAEWNX010000364.1 GCA_023461135.1 Pseudomonadota bacterium | reverse complement strand
GGATGGTTCTCGACGCCCTCATGCGCGACGCGCATCGTGTCGGCCCAAATCTGCGCCGGGATGGTGCCGCCCGTAGTGCGCCCCATCGACGTGAAGTCGTCATGACCGACCCAGACGCCGCCCGTGTAGTCGGCCGAATAGCCGACGAACCAGGCATCGCGCCAATCGGAGCTGGTGCCGGTCTTGCCGGCCACGTCCCGGTCGCCGAGACGCGCGCCCGTGCCGGTGCCGCGCAGCACGACCGCGCCCATCATGGAGTTCATGCGCTCGACGATGGCTTGGTCGAGCACGCGCGGGCCTTCGTACGGCGGGCGCACGTAGAGTTCTTCGCCCGCCGAGTTGGTGACGCGCTGGATGATGTGCGGATCGATGCGGCGGCCGTCGTTCATGAAGACAGCGAACGCAGAGGTCATTTCCCATAGCGTCGTCTCGATCGAACCGAGCGCGATGGAGGGCGGCACGAACTGGTTGCGCTCCGGCATCTCGGAAATGCCGAGCCTACGGGCGGTGTCAGCGACGCGGCGCGGGCCGATCTCGGCGGTTACGGCCGCCGCAACCGTGTTGATCGACAAAGCCATGGCGGTGCGCAGAGTCACCGCGCCCCGATACCCGTCGTCGTAGTTACGCGGACGCCAATTATCGATCACGATCGGTTCGTCGTAGCGCACGTCCTCGGTGTCGAGCCCCGCTTCCAGGGCGGCGGTGTAGACGAACGCCTTGAACGCGGAGCCGGGCTGCCGGCGCGCTTGCGTAACGCGGTTGAACTTCGAGGCGCTATAATCGGTGCCGCCAATGAGCGCGCGGATCGCGCCCTGGCGGTCGACGATCATCGCGGAAGCCTGCAGCGGCCGGCGGCCGAAGGCGCGGTTGCCGAGACGGCGGCGAATGGAGTCGGCGGCAGCGCGCTGGACGTCGCGGTCCACGGTCATCTGGATGACGAGGTCGGGCGTTTCCGTGCCGACGGCGGCGCGCGCCTGTTCGACGGCGAGGTCGAAGGCGTAGCCCATCGAGCGCTCGGCGGGCGGGCGGCCGACGACTTCGATTTCCTCGGCGCGCGCTTCATCGCGCTGCTCCGGCGTGATGAAACCGGCCTCCACCATCGCTTCGAGCACGACGTGCTGACGCGCCGTTGCGCGCTCCAGGCTTTCGGTCGGCGCCGAGCGAGACGGCGCTTTCGGCAAGCCCGCCAACATCGCCGCTTCGGCCAGAGAGAGTTCGCTGGCGGGGTGGCCGAAGAAGCGGCGCGCCGCGGCGTCGATGCCGTACGCCTGATCGCCGAGATAAACGCGGTTGAGATAGAGTTCGAGAATCTCGTCCTTGGTCAGGCGCCGCTCGATGCGCGAGGCGAGCACCATTTCGCGGAGCTTGCGGTTGATGGTCTGCGACGGCGTGAGGAAGAGATTGCGCGCGAGCTGTTGCGTGATGGTCGAGCCGCCTTGCACGGTTTCGCCGGCGCGCAGATTGGCGATGACGGCGCGCAGCACGGCCATGCGGTCGACGCCCTCATGCTGATAGAAGCGCCGGTCCTCGATTGCGAGGAAAGCTTGCGGCACGTAGTCGGGCACGTCGGCCAGGCGCGCACGGCGGCCATAGTACGGGCCGCGCACGCCGAGGATTTCGCCGTTCGTATCCAAGAACATCACGGATTGCTGGCGATTGAGCGACCAGAGCGCTTCCTGGTCCGGCACACGCGGCAGGCCCCAATAGATCCAGAGCCACAGCCCCAGCACCATGATGAGCACGACGCCGGCCATGCCGCTCGCGACCTGGCGCCAGGTGACGCGGCGCTCAGCCAGCATCTGGTTGAACTGCTGTTGCGCGGCTGTCGCCCGCAGCCTCGCCCAATCGACGCTGCGCCGAAAATCTGGCCGATCGTTACTCAAAAAAGTCTCCGCCGGGGGTGGTGTCTATTAGAGGTATGGCCGAATTCTGGCCAGGGAAACGCGGATACAGGCCCCTTGTATCCATGCTTTTCCGAACGCAATGCACGGATTCGACGAGCTTTCCGAAAAATCAATCCGACCGACCCGGATAGGGCTTAGCTTTCCGGCACGGTCGAGATGTTGGGTCTGAGGGAGGCGAGGCGCGAATGGAATGCAAGACCGGGCTGCGGCGCTCGCTGGAGGCGGCGCATCAGGCGCTGGCCGGCGGCGATGCGGCCGAGGGCGAACGCCGGGCCAAAGCGGTAAGCGCGCTAGTGCGGGCTGAGCGAGGCGTAGGGGAGTTTTTGGCCGCAGAGGCGGCCAACTGCGAAGACGATGCGGAAGCTGAACGCGCCGAACTCCTTGGCCGGATTACTCGCCTCATTGAGGCCGAGCACGCTGGCGCTCCTGATGAGGTGCTTGAGCGCATCGCAAGTGGCGCTGCTTCGGGTTGAATGGCGATTCTGGGGACGAAAGGAGCAGCTTGAGCCGCCCAATGCATGGCGCGCGTGGCTGTTCATGGGCGGGCGCGGCGCGGGCAAGACGCGCGCGGGCGCAGAATGGGTGGCCGCGCAGGCGCGCCGCCGCGCGGCGGGCCGCATCGCCCTGATCGGACCGACGTTTCACGATGTGCGTGAAGTGATGGTCGAGGGCCCGTCCGGCTTGTGCTCATTGGGGCGGTCACGGCCGCATTATGAGGCCAGCCGCAAGCGGTTGGTCTGGGCCAACGGGGCGCAGGCTTTTTGCTTTTCGGCGGAAGACCCGGAGAGCTTGCGCGGTCCGCAGTTCGACGCTGCGTGGTGCGACGAGCTTTGCTACTGGGCCTATCCCGACGAGACTTTGGCGACGCTCGAACACGGTTTGCGCCTCGGCGAGCGGCCGCGGATGCTGGTGACGACGACGCCGCGGCCGATCGGCGCGTTGAAGCGCTTGATGGCGGCGCGCGACACCGTCGTGACGCGCTCCTCCACCTGGGAGAACGCGCACAACGTGGCGCCCGATTTCATCAGCGCTCTCAACGAACGCTGGGCCGGGAGCGGGCGTCATCGCCAGGAATTACTGGGCGAACTGATCGAGGATCTCGATGGCGCGCTCTGGCGGCGTGCGGACATCGAAGCCGCGCGTGCGCGCGTGACGGGGCCGTTCGACCGCATCGTCGTCGCGGTCGATCCGCCGGCGTCGTCGGGCGCGCGCGCCGATGCGTGCGGCATCATTGCAGCGGGAGCGTGGGGCGAGGGCCATGCGCGCCAGGCCGTCGTGCTTGCCGATGCGAGCGTGCAAGGCGTGCAGCCCCACGTCTGGGCCGCGCGCGCCGCTCAGCGCGCCGAGAGCGTAGGCGCGCACGTCATTGTCGCCGAGGCGAACAATGGGGGCGACATGGCGCGCGAGGTGCTGCGCGCAGCGGCGCCGCATCTGTACGTTAAACTCGTGCACGCGAGCGTCGGCAAGCGGGCGCGCGCCGAACCCATCGCGCTTTACTACGCGCAGGGCAGGGTAAAGCACGCCGCCACGTTTGCGGCGTTGGAGGACGAAATGTGCTCGTTCGGGGCCGAGGGCTTCAAGCAAAGTCCCGACCGCGTCGATGCGTTGGTTTGGGCGCTGACAGATTTGTTGCGCGGCGGCGCCGGGCCGCAGATTCGCATTCTCTGAAGAACGACGATCATGTTCGAATGGTGGAGAAAACTCCGCGCGCCTCAGCGCGTGGAGCGCAAGCTGCTGGCTTGGCACGCGCCGGGCCGGCCCGTGTGGCCGATGCGCGATCCTTCCGCGTTCGCGCGCGACGGCTATGCGCGCAACGCGATCGCCTATCGCTGCGTGCGCATGATCGCCGAAGCGGCCGCGAGCGCGCCGCTGAAGGTTGGGCCGGCGGCGCATCCGCTGGCGCGGCTGCTCGCGCGGCCTAATCCGGAACAGACGGGCGTTGAGCTGCTCGAAGCGTTCTACGGGCATCTGCAGGTGAGCGGGAACGCGTATCTCGAAGCAGCGAGCATCGACGGGAACGCGCCAAACGAACTCTACGTGCTGCGGCCTGATCGCATGAGCGTCGTGCCCGGCGCCGATGGGTGGCCGGTGGGTTGGGAGCATCGCGTCGGCGGCAACGTGCGGCGCTTCGAGCGCGATCCGGTGAGCGGCGATGCGCCAATCCTGCACGTGAAGCTCTTTCATCCCGCGGACGACTGGTACGGCCTTTCGCCGATGGAGGCGGCGGCGTTCTCCATCGACATCCACAATTCAGGCGGCGCCTGGAACAAGGCGCTGATCGACAACGCCGCGCGCCCCTCCGGCGCGCTCGTGTTCACGGGCGCGGCCGGTTCGGACTCGATGACGGAAGAACAATTCCGGCGCCTCAAGCAAGAGCTCGAAGACATGCACATCGGCGCCGCAAATGCGGGCAGGCCGATGCTGCTCGACGGTGGGCTCGATTGGCGCCCGATGTCGCTCTCGCCCGCGGACATGGACTTCATTGAAGCGCGCCACGCCGCCGCGCGCGACATCGCGCTCGCGTTCGGCGTGCCGCCCATGTTGCTCGGCATTCCGGGCGACAACACCTACTCGAACTATCGCGAAGCCAATCTCGCCTTCTGGCGCCAGACCGCGCTGCCGCTCGCGATGAAGGCGGCGCGTGCGATGGAAGCGTGGATCGGCGACCGATGGCCGGCTGAGGGTCCTGCGGCTGTCAGCGTCGATCTCGAAGCCGTGCCGGCGCTCACAGTCGAGCGCGAGGCGCTCTGGGCGCGCGTGGGCGCGGCAGACTTTTTGGACACCAACGAAAAGCGCCGGCTCGCCGGCGTCGAAACGCCGGAGCGCGCGCAATGAAGCTCGCCGTCGATCCGCGTATCACCTTCGCGCTCATCCTCGCCCTGTTTCTGGAGACGGCGGGCGGGCTGATCTGGGCTGGCCGCGCGGCGGCCCGGCTCGAAGAAGTGGAGCGCGCCGTCGCGACGCAGCCGGAGGTCGCGGAGCGGCTGGCGCGTCTGGAAGAGCAGATCGCCGAAGCGCGCCGGTCGTTGAACCGCATCGAAGAGCGCCTGGGCGAATGATTATCGAGGGCTACGCGGCGCTGTTCGGCGTCGCGGATCAGATGCACGACATCGTGCGCGCCGGCGCGTTTGCGGCGAGCCTAGCGCGCAATCGCGCGCCGCTGCCGATGCTGGTCGAGCACGAGCGGCGCTTGCTTGCCGGTTACTGGACCGAAGTCGGCGAAGACAGCCGCGGCCTCTTCCTGCGCGGTGAGATCCGCGACGACCAGCCGGGCGCCGCGCGCGCCCGGCGCATGATCGCGCGCGGCATCGATGGGCTGTCCATCGGCTTCGTGCCCATCGTCGCACATTCGCACGGGAAGGGCCGCGTGCTGACCGAGAT
>JAEWNX010000363.1 GCA_023461135.1 Pseudomonadota bacterium | reverse complement strand
GTCGCGTTCTTCTTGCGTGAAGTCGCCTGCGTTGAGATCGCCGGTCTGCGAATAGCGCGCTTGCGAGGCGGCGGCGTACTGCATGGCGTGACGCAGCTTCGTTTTCTTGAGGCGCATGTACTTGTCGGGGTGGATGCCGATCGCGCCCGCTTCGGTGAACGCGTCGACGTCAGCGGCCAAGAAGACGACCAGCCAGCCCTTGTCGTCCTGCCGATCCTTCAGGAGCGCGCGGATGGTCTCTTTGGTGTGCTCCTTGCTCTGGTTCTCGAGCCCGTCGGTCAGGATCACCAGCGCGACTTTCTCGCCATCGCGCAGTTCTGCCTTATCGATGTCGGCCACGACGTGTCCGATCGCATCGAGCAACGGCGTCGAGGCGCGCGGCACATAATTATTGCGGCTGAGTTCGAGGAAGCTTCGCGCCGGCTCGGCGCGGGCGAGAGTGTCGATGCTGGTGGAGTCGAAGATCGTGAGCGAGAGGCGGGCGTCGACCTCATCGGAGCGGCGCAGGCCCATGACATATTCGTTGAAAGCGTCGATTGCAGTGTCGCGGCTGCTCTCCATTGAACCGGAACGATCAAGCAGGATGTGAGCGTACAGCGCAGATTTGCTCATGCAGTCTCCAAGTTGCCCCCAGGCCGCCGACGCAATTGGGAAGCGCCCCGAACTCCCGCAAGGACTCAAGGGGAATCTTTTTCGTGACGCTCGCGTCAGCGATCGCGACAACGCGCGATGCGTAACGTCCGCTATTCGCCGACAGCAGACCTACACGGGCGCTGCGCCATATCGGTTTGCCTCTGGTTGGCCCTTCTTGAACATCAGCCAAAGGGACAGAAAGCCCGCGAACGCAAACACGGCAAGCACCAGCGGTGTGCTAGTCGCAACATTCAACCATTGCGCCTTGGCGGCGTCAGGCCCGAAGGCTCCGAACCGGGCGAACAGCGCCAGCACGAACACAAGCGGCACAAGCAACGCCGTCATGGAGAGAACGGCGGGCCATCCGAGGTCATGAGCGCGGCGGATTAGCAACGAGGAACCGGGTATCGAGAGGGCGGCGACGAGCGCCAGAAACAGCAGGACGATAAAGCCGCTCGTGGCGAGAGGCGTCCAAAACATCGATAGGACGACCGGCACCAGCGCAGCAAAGAAGCCGACGAGGCCGATCACTTGCTGTCCAACCATATAGTCGCGTCGGCTGATCCGCCCGTCCCACGACAAATAGTATCGCCAGTCATATGGACCCATTCCGCGTCTCTCTCGGGTGTTTGCTGATCCTATCAGCGCGCGGGGTTAGAGTCCGCTTCGGGCCAGAAGCGGACCTTAGCGCCGTACAGGCCACCCGGAAGGCCCAGGAGGTCAGTTAATCGCCGACAGACTGACATTCACGGCGATTACGCCTGCAACCGATCTTTCGCCATTCGGAGCGTGACGAGCAATCCCTCGCTGCACCAGTCGTGCTCCACCGAACCATTGAGCTGCGAAGTCATACTATGGGTTAAGAGCCTGCTGCCGAAGCCACCTAGCGTTGCTGGCGGCGTGGCAACCGGGGGGCCAGCTCTCTCAATCCATGTCATGACAACGTCGTCTTCTTTAGCAACGGCGGAAACGTCAAGTGTTCCAGTGGCGACCGAAAGTGCGCCATACTTCACAGAATTGGTCGCAAGCTCGTGCAGGACGAGCGCGAGAGCTGTAGCGCCCTTTTCGCCCACAGACATTCGAGGAACGGCGACCCGGATACGCCCGCTGAACGCGGTGTCCGACTCGTCATAGGGCGCCAACACGATCGTCACGAGATCGCCAAGGAGCGAGTCATTTTCCTGACGACCCGGCAGTGGCCGCACCAGATCGTGCGCGCGACCCAAGGCGCCAAGCCGGCTCGTCAACTCCTTCGCCATGTCCGAGGCGGAGCGGCCAGAGCGCGATGTGATAGCCGTAAGCGCCGTCGCGACACTCAGCAGATTTTTGACACGATGGCTCATTTCTCCAGCGAGCAGCTCATGGCCCTCCTCGGCCTGTTTGCGGCCAGTCACATCAATGAAGACTCCGAACATCACGCCGGCCTCGATGTCGGCGTCGTCGCCCTGTCCACGCGCGGATATCCATCTCACATCCGCCCCGACGATGATGCGGAAATCGATCTCGTAAGAACCCACAATGGCCCGCGTCGCCTCGAATGCTGCACGAACCCTATCGCGGTCTGCAGGGTGAATCTTAGCTGAGAGGTCCTCAAAGCTCACAAAGGCCTGACGTGGCACGTCCCACAAACTGTATCCGCGGGCATCCATCGTGAAGCGTCCACTCTCGACATTCCACGACCAGAGCGCGACGCCAGCGGCGTCGAGCGCGAGACGCAGATGGCGAGCGTTCCATTCTGCGCCGATACTCGGCTCACTTGCCATGGCTTGGGTCCTCTGCAGGGCGGTCGGAACGGTCCACAAGCAGCTCATACCTGGACGATGTCCAGAGCAACGCTGCAGGTTCAAGGTCCGCTCCGGGCCAATAGCGGAAATTGGCAGCCCGGATTGGGGGATAGGCGGCGTGCCTATCCCTGCGGTTTCACCGCTAACGCTTTGAAATGAGAGCGCTCGCGCAAAATCAATCCGACCGGGTTGAAGCGGCGCGATACTCGCGTCCATGACATTGCCAAGACGCCCACATCTCACACAGCACCGCCGCCGGAGGCTTGTCCTCTGGGCTCTGGCGATGCTGACGTGGATCGCGTCTTTGTTCGCGGGCGCCACACCGACACATCGGCATCTGCGCCAGCGTCATCGCAAAATGTCGATTCACGGCCTTACGCTGATGGTCAAGCAGCTCATCCTGCTGCGCGCCGGCGAAATCGCCGGCCTTCGGCGCAGGCGGCTGCTTTTCTTCAAACGCGGCCGCGACCTGCGCCGCCGTCACCTGATGCGCTCCATCCTCGGCTCAAAGCTGCGCCGCGCGCTCCATCATCGCGACCCCATCGCGCGCATCGCCATTCTCATCGACGCGCTCACCCATCTCGACGCCTGGGCTTCGCGCTTCGCCAAGCGCCTGCGCTGCGGATTCATGCGCCTCTGGTCCATCGCGCCCGCGGCGACGCCGGCCATGGCGCTGCTCGGACCGCCGGCGTCCCCGCCGGCGTGCGCCGACAGCTCATAGCCGCGCAGCAGCGTTATCGATGCGCAATCTCAACTGCCTTGCGAGCCCGCAAGCGCAGCCAAACGTGCTGCGCGTCAGATCACATCCAGGCCAATATCCAGCGCCGGCGCTGAATGCGTCAGCGCCCCGACGGAGATCACGTCCACGC
>JAEWNX010000362.1 GCA_023461135.1 Pseudomonadota bacterium | reverse complement strand
GTGTCAGGCAGTGTATATGTTACTGCATACAAACACAAGGCCACGTTATGAGCTTCCTTTCCCTCGCCAAGCAGACCGAAATCATCGGCGGTCTCGTTGAAGGCAACAGCATCCGCTCCATGGAGCGGATGACTGGCACGCACCGCGATACGATTATGCGCCTTGCGCTTCGCGTTGGCGAAGGCTGCAAGCGGATCATGGACGAAGAATTGCGCGAGCTGGAATGCCGCCGTATTCAGGCCGATGAAATCTGGGCGTATGTCGGCAAGAAGCAACGCCAAGTCACGCCGAACGATAACGCTGCGCAAGTCGGCGACTTTTACACGTTTGTCGCCATCGATGCGGACAGCAAGCTCGTTCCGAGTTTCTTTGTGGGCAAGCGTGACGGCAGAAGCGCCCGCGCGTTCATGAACGATCTGGCGGGCCGCATGTCCAACCGCTGCCAACTCTCAACCGACGCCTTCGGCGCCTACGTTACGGCCATTGAAGAAGCGTTTGGTGCGAATGCCGACTACGGCCAAATAGTCAAATTCTACGACAGTGATCATAGCCACGGGCGCTATAGCCCGCCTCAATGCATCGGCGCATCGCGCGCGGTCATCTCAGGCCGTCCCGATCCTGCGCACATCTCGACCTCCTACATCGAAAGGCAAAACCTGACGATGCGCATGTCTATGCGCAGATTTACAAGACTGACGAACGGCTTTTCTAAGAAGGTGGAAGGGCTGAAGGCGGCGGTTGCGCTGCACTTCTGCCATTACAATTTCGCGCGCCTTCACTCCGCTACGCGCGTCACGCCCGCTATGGCGGCAGGCGTGACGAACCGCGTTTGGGAGTTGGAGGAGATTGTGGAGCGGACGGCCTGGACGGGCGCCGAGAAAAGCTAGGGGTCTGGCTTTTCCGGCGGGACGCCTTCGCTAATCACGGGACATCCCTGTGCGAAGCTGGGATCATTGCGGACTACATCGAGATACTGTTCTTGCGTCATGCCAAGCGTGACATCGTACAAATCGCAATCAGTAAAGAGCGAGTCCTTGAATACGAGCGCGCCTTGGATAGGCACGTCCTTGCGTAACAGGACGGTTTGAACCGCGCGAAAGTTGCAGCGCGTGATCATCGAGTTATCCGAAACGAGGATCGCCGGGCCGATGACCTTGCATCCGGTGAACCGCTTATTGCGTAGGGGCAGGCTGTATCCGTCGTAAAAATCAGCGAGCCTAATAATTTTCCTGATGAACTCTCGTTCAAGGATATTGACGTTCGTGGGCCCAGCGGCTGCGGCCATAATTTTGTTTCTAGTTCGCCAGCGAGCCACGACCAAACCAGCCCAGTAGAGCGCCAAGCTGATGGCGGCGCCTACAAAGAACGCCAGCCCCCAAGCAATCGGCCCAAAGCGATTGATCCAGTCCGTAGCGGCGGCAAGGAAGGCCATCACGCCGCCGCCGCTGAACAAGAATAAAAGGACAGGCCAAGCTCGCTGAACCCAATCCATCGCTTCGCCAAGCGTGAGCGGGAAAGGGCGAACCCTGTGTTCGTTAGACATCCCCCGATGCTACCCGAGTCCCCACCGGGCAAGTAGTCTCCACAGGCGGAGGCGCAGGTCGGCTGGGCTACGCAAGCCGCTGATCCGGGCTGAAAAAGGTGAGATGCAAGGTCACTCACTTAGGACAGTACCAAGGCGCCGTAGCCCGTTGTGCGCCGCCGAACGGCGGGCTAGAGGTCAGGGCTCGCTCGGGACTCCACGGACGCTAAATGGTTAATTTTGCAGAGGCAGCGGCCTTCGCGCCGGAGGCGGCGTCCCGCCTCATGGCCCTGCTTCCGCGGGAGTTTCAAGACGCGTTCGTGCAGTCGCCGAACGTCTTCATGATGTTCATGTCGATGGGTCTGGCCGCGGTGCTTGTCGCCGCGTTCTGGATGCTCAACGGCATGGGCAAAGCCAGCCGCTTGGCGCGCATCGCGCTGCGCGCACAGGCGCTGAAGCGCACGAAGGATCATCGTGCGCTGGTGCTGATCGCGGAGATCGACGGCGGCGGCGGCGGTTTGCGTCAGGAGATGAAGGAAGCGGTCGAAGACAATTTCGGTCTCTTCTCGTTCGAGCAGAATGTTCAGGTCGATCTCTTCCCGATCAGGCTGAAGACGGTCTCGGCGCTGGCGCATCCGGAAACGCGCCGCCGCATCGCCGTTGAAGCGGCCGAAGCGCTCGAGCGCTCGGCGGCCGACGTTATCGTCTGGGGCAAGCGCACGATGACCGGCAGACTCGATCTGCGCGTTACCACGCTGCCTGGCTATGGGCGCACGCACGATGTGCAGGATTTCCAGTTGACGTGGCGCGTCGGGCGTCCGTCCGAAGCGGCGCAACGCGCGCTCGCGTTCGCCCTCGCGCGCAAGGCGCGGCCCGTTCTGCATCGCCCGCAAGACTACAAGCCCGATCGCCTGCAGCCGATTGTTGAAGCGCTCGACAAGATGGTCGAGGCGCAGCCCGAGGAAGTGAGCGAGAATCTCCAGCTCGACATCCTCTCGGACTTCGCCTCGGGCGCGCTCAGCCTTGGCGAGCGCGGCGGGCACATCAAGTGGCTGTCGAAAGCGCTCGATGCGCGGCAGAACTACCTGGACCGCGTCGACCGAACGACCGATCCCAGCGCTTGGGGCGCGGCGCAGCAGGAAATCGGGCGCGCGCTCACCGCCCTCGGCGAACGCGAAGGCGCGCGCGACAAGCTGGAAGAAGGCGCTTCGCGGCTGCGGCTGGCGATGGACGCGTTGCGCTCGACGGATTCGCTGCAGCAGGCGGAAGTGGCGCTGCGCGCGTTGCAGCGCGCCGAGCAGACGCTGCAACAGCGCCGCCGCGTCGGCTTGCGCTGGCCGACCTGAGACTCAATCCGTTTCGTCTAAGGCCTCGCGTACGCGGCGCGCCAATTCGGCTTTGCGATACGGCTTCGTCAAAATGAGCGCATCCGGATCGACCTGACCGCGGCTCGCGAGCGCTTCCTGCGGATAGCCGGACGTGAACAGCACTTTCAACGCCGGCGCTGTGCGCCGTGCTTCCTCCGCCAGTTGCAACCCGTTCATCCCGCCCGGCATCACGACGTCGGTGAACAAAAGCGCTGGCCGCGCGCCGGCCTTCAGCATGCCGAGCGCCTCGTTGCCGTCGCCGGCGATCATCACGCGATAGCCGAGCGAATCCAGCGAGGCGATCACGTGGCTGCGCACAAACGGATCGTCTTCCACCACGAGCACAGTCTCTTCGCCGCTGGGCGCCGTGGGCATGTCGAGCGGGCGCGGCGTCGGGTGTACGTCGGCGTCGGCGACGGGGAGGTAAAGCCGCACGCTCGTGCCTAGACCGATCTCACTGTAGATCGTCACGTGTCCGTTCGATTGCTTGGCGAAGCCGTACACCATGGAGAGCCCAAGGCCCGATCCCTTGCCGACTTCCTTGGTGGTGAAGAACGGCTCGAAGGCGCGCGCGAGCGTGTCGGCGTCCATGCCCGTCCCGTCGTCGGTCACACTGACCGACACATAGGGGCCCGCGCGCACGTCCGTGCCGGGGCCGAGCGAATCCGCGTCGAGTTCGATCACTTCGGTCGTGAGCGTGAGCGCGCCGCCGGCGGGCATGGCGTCCTGCGCATTGAGCGAGAGGTTGAGCACGGCCGCTTCCAGTTGCGCGCCGTCTGCCAGCGCCAGCACCGGCTCCGGCGCCACGCGCACGCGCAAATCGATGTCCTCGCGCAAGGTGCGGCGCAGCAGCACCTGCATGTTCTCCACCAGCGCATTGCAGTCGATGGCGGAGGGCTGAAGAATCTGACGGCGGCTGAAGGCGAGCAGGCGCTGGGTGAGTTGCGCGCCGCGTTCGGCCGCGTCGGCGATGTTGTCGGCGAGATGGCGCAGATCGTCGCGCGCCTTCAGCCTCAACGCCAACGCATCGGCGTTGCCGAGGATGACGGTCAGCAGATTGTTGAAATCGTGCGCGATGCCGCCGGAGAGCTGGCCAACCGTCTCCATTTTCTGCGCCTGGGCCAGTTGTTCTTCCGTGCGCTTGCGCGAGCTCAGGTCGTGGATGACGCCGACGAAGATGGATTCGCCTTCCTGCTTGGCTTCGCCGACGGAAAGATCCATCGGGAAGATCGAGCCGTCCTTCTTGAGGCCCGTCACTTCGCGGCCGACGCCGATGATCTTGGCTTCTCCGGTTTTGCGATAGTTCGCGATATAGCCGTCGTGCTCATCGCGATAGGGCTGGGGCATCAGCATGCGGACGTTCTGGCCGATCACCTCGCGCGCCTTGTAGCCGAACAGGCGCTGGCACGCCGGGTTGAACATCAGGATATTGCCGAATGCGTCGATCAGGATGACCCCGTCGACCGCGGTCTCCACCACGGCGCGCGTGCGCTCCGAGCTTTCGCGCAGCGCCTTTTCGGCCGCCTTTCGCTCCGTGAGGTCGCGGATGAATCCGACGAAGATGGGTTCGCCTTCTTCGAGCGCTTCGCCGACGGAGAGGTCCATCGGAAACGTCGCGCCGCTCTTCTTGCGGCCCAGCACTTCGCGGCCGATGCCGATGATCTTGCGTTCGCCGGTTTCGCGGTAATTGCGCAGATACGCGTCGTGCCCGCTCTGGTAGGGCTCCGGCATCAGCATCTTGACGTTCTGGCCAAGCACGTCTTCTGCGCTGTATCCGAACAGGCGCTCACACGCCGGATTGAACATGAGCACTTTGCCATGCGCGTCGATGGCGATGACGCCGTCGACCGCGGTGTCGACCACGGCTTGCAAGCGCGCCTGCTGCGGACGCGGGTTCATTGCTGGGCGCGGCGCTCGCTCAACAAGCGCTCGAGAACCGCAGCGAGCTCGCGTGCACGGAACGGCTTGATCATGGTGGCGTCGGCCCCGCGCTCGCGGGCGATATCGGTGGTCTGGCGGCCGTCGATCTGGCTGGCGCCTGAGATAGCCACGATCGGAAGTTCCGGCCAACGCGCGCGCAGCTCCGAGATCAGTTGCGCGCCGTCGGTGCCGGGCATGTTGAGATCGGTGACGACAGCTTCAACGTTCTCGCGCGCAGCCAGATCGTAACCGGCCGCGGCGCCAGGCGCGGCCATCACGTCGAAACCCGCGTCGCTGAGCCCAAGCGCGAGCGCATCGCGCACGAAGATGTCGTCATCGATCAGGCAGATTCGGGCTTTCATGCGCGGACCCTAGCGCCAGCATTTCGCTGCGTCACGCGCATGAAAGGCGGCTCCGAGCTACGGCCCCAATGCCCGGGAACTTGAACTGTCAGCGCCGGCGGCGCCCCGCCGGTTCCCATGGTTGCAAGGAACGCCGGGCGCCGCCATAACGCGCCGCGCGCTGGAGAGGTGGCCGAGTGGCTGAAGGCGCACGCCTGGAACGCGTGTATGGGTGCAAGCCCATCGAGGGTTCGAATCCCTCTCTCTCCGCCAGCCCCCTTCAACGTTCCCGCAAGCCGTGTTGGCGCATGCGCCAGATGAGGTGATCAAGCCGGTCCTGGCCGAAGAACGGCTCCTCCTCGAAGACGAAGAGCGGCACGCCCCAGTGGCCGGCGTTTTTCTGGTTGGCCTCGTTCCGCGCAATCTCGGCGTCGAACTGCGCCGGATCCTGCTGGACCTCGCGTTCGATCGCCGCAGCGTCCAGGCCCGCGTCCATCAATGCGCGTGTGAGGTGCTCGCCTTCGTGCCAGTTGTCGACTTCGCCTGACCAGATCGCGTGCGCGGCGCGGCGCGCGAAGGCGAAGCCCTTGCCGGCGCGTTCGGCCGCAACCCCGAGACGGGTCACGCGATAGATGTAGGGCTGCTCGGCGGCCACCTCGCCGGCCGCATGGTCCATGACGATCGGATCGGGACGGGGCCAGCGATAGGGGATGCCGTGCATTTGAGAGATGCGGAACGTGTCGCGCATCACGTAGGGCGGCCAGAGCGGGTTCACCGTTTTGAAGAAGCCCGGAATGCGCACCGCGATCGGAAGCACGAAGCGCATGCGCGGCGCCACGTCGTAGCGCGCAATCAGCGCCTCGACCTGCGGCGTCGATAGGTAGGAGTACGGGCTGCGGAAAGAGAAGTAGAAATCGAAGCTCAAGCTCATGAAACGCCCCGCACGAGCCACCATGCACGCGGAGGTGTGGTTTGCGAACCCTGCCTAGAGACTTTTAGGCTGCCGAGTCGACCGCCTGTGGTTCGGTAAAGGCGAGGCCGGCGGCGCCTTCCTCCTGCCAGACTACCTTGGCGCGGCAGCGGAGGCGCAAGGTCGGTTCGCACAGCATGACGTTGTCCGGGAGCATCGTGCGTACGTAGAACTCAACGCGCGCACCGCCGGCGCTCAGATCCTTCACCGCGACATTGAGGCGCTGGCCGTCTTCGAACACGAGTGCGCCGTGTCTGAAGAATGGACGGCGGAACGCACGCTCGATCAAGCGCGGTGCTTCGACAATCTCGAACTCCTGCGGCGCAGTCTCGGGCTCCGCGCGCCGGGAGAAGAGGGAAGAGACTAGGCTTGAGAGCATGGAACGGTCCGCAGCAACTGGCGCCGCGGACTTTAGCGACAGGGACTAAACGGCTTGTTAAGTGCGGACGGTTCGCCGGTATCGCCATGCCGCATCGACCGGGTTTTTCACGCCGCTGCAGCGTTTATTGGCGCCCCATCGATCCACGTGCGCGTGATGCGCAGCGTATCGTCAATCAGCGCGAAGGACGCCCGTCCACCGGTGACAATGCCGCCGAGATCGGTGAGGCGGAGAAACTGCGCGGGGTGTTTCGAGGCGGCGGCGACGGCTTGTTCGAAGCTGAGTTCGAGCATTGTCATTGCGTTGCGGACCGCTTGCATCATGTTGAGGTTGGAGCCGGCGAGCGCGCCATCCGGCGCCACGCAGACGCCGTCGCGAACTTCGATCGTGCGGCCCTGCAGTACGAAGGAGTGCTTCTCCGAACCTACGGTCGGCATCGCGTCGGTGACGAGCATGAACTTTTGCAGCGGCTTGCACCTGAGCGCGATGCGCAGCACGGCCGGATCGACATGGCGGCCGTCGACGATGAGGCCGCACCAGCTTTCCGCATCCTCCAGCGCTGCGCCCACCGCGCCCGGTTCGCGCGCGGTGAGTTGCGACATGGCGTTGAAAAGGTGCGTGAAGCCGGAAAGTCCGGCGTCGAGCGCGGCGCGCATTTGCGCATACGTCGCGTTGGTGTGCCCGGCGGAGACGATGACGCCGGCGTCGACTAGCCTGCGGATCATGTCTGGCGTCGTGGTTTCCGGCGCGAGCGTCACCAGCGTCCGGCCGGCGCCGAGGGAAGTGAGCAGGTCGACCGCCTTGGCGTCGAGGATGCGGAATTTGCTGGCGTCGTGCACGCCCTTCTTCGCGGTGTTGAGAAAGGGCCCTTCGATGTGAACGCCGAGCACGCCGGGGATGTTTTGCGCGAGTGCTTGGCGCGTCGCGTCGATAGCGCCGGCGATCACGTCGAGATCGTCGCTGATCAGCGTGGGCAGGAAG
>JAEWNX010000361.1 GCA_023461135.1 Pseudomonadota bacterium | reverse complement strand
GGTAAGGCAGCGGTTTTTGGTACCGCCATTCCTAGGTTCGAATCCTAGCACCCCAGCCACCCTCTTACGCCGCACTTGCCTGGCTGAACGCCGCCGCCTGCTTCAACAGGTCGATGACCTCCTCGTCCGTCGTCTGGCTGAAGTCGCCGTAGTGGAGACCGACTGCGTAGAAGGGCTCGGGCGTCGCCAGACACACGACCTCATCGGCAAGCCCCTCAATCGCCGCCAAGCTCTCGGCGGGCGCAACGGGGATTGCGGCGATCACCCTCGCGGCGTCGAGCTGCTTCATCGCTTCGAGCGCGGCGCGGAAGGTCGCGCCAGTGGCGATGCCGTCATCCACGACAATCGCCGTGCGGCCGGCGACGGAGAGCAGCGGCCGGCCGGCGCGATAGGCCTGCCTGCGGCGCTCGATCTCTTCAGCCTGACGCGCGACCTCGTCCTGGATGTAGGAGGTGAAGCGCCGCGGAACGGCCTTGTTCAGCACCACAAGGGCCGGTTCGGCTTCGACCACGGCCCCGAGCGCGAACTCCTCCTGGCCTGGCGCACCGATTTTACGCACGAGCAACACGTCGAGCGCCGCCTTGAGCTCACGTGCAATCTCGTAGCCGACCGGAACGCCGCCACGCGGCAGTGCGAGCACAACGGGATCGGCAAGGGCCATCGTGCGCAGGCGCTCAGCCAAGCGCCGTCCCGCTTCCGGGCGGTCTGCGAAGATCTGATTGCGTTCGTACATGGCGCCAGCCGTACTCTACTCCAAAGCAACCTGCGGGCGACCTTGCTGTTCCCCACTTTGCCGCAGTAGTGCGGACTTGCCTTTCATGGCGCTTCTTCGGATCAAAAGGACCCTTCGGATTCGGTGGTTAAGGACGCATGGCAAGACTGAGCTACAAGCCGGGCGATTTCGATCTTGTGGTGCGTCGCTCCAAGACGGGGCTGGGGCTCTTCGCTGAAAGCGAGATCCCGAAGGGTGCATGCATTATCGAATATTTCGGACCCCAGCTCACGCCTGAGCAGGAAGACAAGAGCCGCTCGAAGTATCTCTTCGAGGTGCACTCGCGCAAAACCATCGACGGGGCGCTACGCAAGAACACGGCGCGCTACATCAACCACTCGTGCCGGCCCAACTGCGAGCCGAACATCTACAAAGGCCGCGTCTATATTCACGCGCTCCGGCGTATCAAGCCCGGCGAAGAGCTGAACTACGATTATGGCACGAACTATTTCAACGAGTTCCTGAAGGACATCTGCGCTTGCGAAAAGTGCAAGCCGACGAAATCCGCGCGCCGGCCGGTGGCGAAGAAGATGGCGGCGAAACGCGCCACGAAGGGAAAAAAGAAGGCAAAGCGGAAAGCGGCTTGAGATTTGGGAGCGTCGGCGTCCTCGCCGACGTGCTTTCACCCGATCGCTCAGTAACGCCGGCGAGGACGCCGGCGCCATAATATTACAGCGAGCGCACTTCCGCGCCTTTGGCCTTTCCCAAAATCACGGTCGTCGCCAGGCCGATAAAAAGCCCGTGCTCCACCACGCCTGCGATGCTCTGCAAACGCGTGGCCAGCGCTTCGGCGTTAGGGATGCGCCTTGTGTGCGCGTCGACGATGTAGTTGCCGCCGTCGGTAATGACCGGCTCGTTGGCTTTGCCGGAGACGCGCAGTTCAACTTCGTGGCCTGCGCAGCCGGTTTCGCGCAACGCTTCGCGAATGCGCTGCGCTGTGAGCGCAAAACCGAAACGCGACACTTCGACGGGCAGTGGGAAGGCGCCCAGCGTTTCGACCCACTTCGTTTCATCGGCGATGACGACCATCTGCTTGGAGGCGGCCGCGACGATCTTCTCGCGCAACAGCGCGCCGCCGCCGCCCTTTATGAGGCGAAATCCGGGATCGATCTCATCCGCCCCGTCGATGTCCACGTCGATGGACGAAACTTGGCTGATCTCCAGCAGCGGCACGCCGACCTGCTCAGCCAGATTGCGGGTCGCCTCCGAGGTCGGCACGCCCTTGACGCGCAAGCCCTGCCGCACGCGTTCGCCGAGCTGGCGAACGAAATGCGCGGAGGTGGAGCCGGTGCCGAGGCCGACGATCATCCCATCCTTGACGTATTCCAGCGCCGCTTGCGCGGCGTTGAATTTGGCGAGATCGGCGTCACTCACTTCGGCTTGCCCTTCTGTTTCTTTGCGCGGTTCTTATCGGCCCAGCCTTCGATGTTGGTCTGGCGCGTGCGCGCCACGGCGAGCGCGCCGTCGGGCACGTCCTTGGTGATGACGCTGCCAGTGCCGGTGTAGGCGCGATCGCCGACTTTAACCGGGGCCACAAGCGCGGTGTCCGAGCCGATGAAGGCGTCTTCGCCGATGGTCGTGCGGTACTTGTCGAAGCCGTCGTAATTGCAGGTGATCGTGCCGGCGCCGAGATTGGCGCGCGCGCCGACATCGGCGTCGCCGACATAGGTGAGGTGGCTCGCCTGTGCTTTCGGCCCGAACGTGGCGTTCTTCACTTCTACGAAATTGCCGATCTTCACGCCGGGGCCGAGCTTCGTGCCGGGCCGCAGGCGTGCGGACGGGCCGACATTGGCGCCCTCGCCGATCTCGGCGCCTTCGATGTGGCAGAACGCCTTGATCCGCGCGCCCTTGGCGATCTTCACGCCCTTGCCGAAATAGACGTTCGGCTCGATCACCACGTCCGCGGCGACCTGCGTATCGTGCATAAAGAAGACGGTGTCGGGGTCGATCAGGGTGACGCCCGCTTCCATCATGGCGATACGCGTGCGGCGCTGAAAGGCGGCTTCGGCGGCGGCGAGCTCGACGCGGGAGTTGACGCCCATGGCGTCGCTCTCTTCGCCGACCAGCACGTGCGTCACAAAACCGGCGGAGCGGCCGAGGGCGACCACATCGGTCAGGTAATACTCGCCTTTGGCGTTGTCGTTGCGCACCATGGCGAGAATCTGGAAAAGCGTGCGCGCATCGGCGCACATGACGCCGGAATTGCAGAGCTTGTTGGCGCGCTCAAACTCGCTTGCGTCCTTGTGCTCGACGATGCGGTCGACGATGCCGTCGCGAGCGACAACGCGGCCGTATCCGCTGGGATCGCGCGCATCGAACGCAAGTACGACGAGCCCACCCTTTGCAGCGCGCAACGCGAACATCTCTTCGATGCGCGCCGGCGGCACGAAGGGGGCGTCGCCATAGAGGATGATGACGTCGCCGTCGAAGCCTGCAAGAGCAGGCGCGGCGGCGCGCACGGCGTGCGCCGTGCCGAGCGGGGGGTCCTGGATCGCGGTCGCGTTCGGCCCGAGCTTGTTGGCGA
>JAEWNX010000360.1 GCA_023461135.1 Pseudomonadota bacterium | reverse complement strand
GGCGGCGGGGGCGGCGGCGGCGGCGGCGGGGGCGGCGCAGCGGCCGCAAACTGCCAACGCAGACCAACCGTCACCGCGTCGTGCTCGTATTCCACATCGACTGGACCATCGAGATCGAGTTCGAGATCGTCCATGACGAAGTGGCGATAGCCGATGTCGAGCGTGGCCCGATCCGACAACGCAATGCCGACGCCGGCCATGGCCTGCCAGGCCAGGGCGGAGTCATCAAGGTCTTCGAACTCAAGTTGCCCGTAGCCCACGCCAACGCCGAGATACGGCTGGAAGCGGCCGCCGCGGTTGAAGTCGTAGAACAGGTTGATCATGCCCGACCAAACTTCCGCATCGCTGTCGAACAGGTCGACTTCATTGGTGCGGAAGGCGAGTTCGGCGTCCGTGCGGAAGCCGTTTTGGAAGGCGTAGCCCAGCCCGACGTCGGCCATCCAATCTTCGTCGAGGTCGAAATCCGTGCCGAAAGCGCTGACTTCTCCGTCGACGCTGTAGCCAACGTCGGCACGGCCGTACCAGCCTTCGGTGGCTTGCGCGGCGCCCACGCCGAGAGCGCTAAGCAGCGCTGCGAGCGCGAGGGTGCGCATCAGTTTCGTCTTCATGCGGGGTCCCCTTAAGTGCTCGGACATGAGCCGTACGCGCTCGTCCGAATACCGCGGGTTCTATGCCCCGAAAAAGCCGCTGTTAACCAAATTCGCCCAGCGCGCTTGGAATTCTAGTCGGGGGTTGGGAAGACTAGAGCGAACGCTACAACTCGCGCGTTGGCGGCGCGCATGGCGTCACTATTCGACTGGAACTCGCTATCGCCTTGTGCGTTGATGTTATCCGCCGAGGCTTCGAACCGCACGCGTGTCATGCATCCGTCGCGTGACGCGAACGTCCCCCCGTTCCACTCCGACACCCAGCCCCCATAGTCCCAGCCGAAGCCCCAGAGCGCGAACGGCCTGCCATTCAGTTGTTCGACGCGCGCCAGCTCATCACCGATCGATAGGCCGTTTGGCCCAGTCCAGGCATTGCCTTCGCCCGAGACCGACACGCTCGCCGGCTGCATTTTCGTCGCGTCGTCCGCCCACACGACTTCGAGCCTGCGCTGGGCGTCATTCGGGTAAAGCACGGTCGCGGTGTAGCTCTCGCCTTCTGCGCCGGGCAGCGTCTGTTCGACGATGTTGTCGGCGCCGTAGTTCGCCAGAAGCGCCGCTTCGCTGATTTCCGCAAACGCCGTGCAACTGAGATCGAGCGCCTCCGCAGGCGCGGGCGCTTCCGTTTTCGCCGCTGGATCGCACGCCGCCAGCGCCAGCAGCGCAACGGCCCTCACCGGCATCAGCGTCCAGGTCTTCATATCCCCACCCCGATCTTGTTTAGAGCATCGCCGGAATCACGCGGTCCGGCGGCTTGTGGCCATCGGCGAAGGTCTTGATGTTGATGATGACCTTCTCGCCCATGTCGATGCGGCCTTCGAGCGTCGCCGAGCCCATATGCGGCAGCAGCACGACATTGGGCAGCTTCTTAAGTTTCGGATTGATCGCCGGCTCGTGCTCGAACACGTCAAGGCCGGCGCCCGCCAATTCTTTCTTCTCCAGCATGCGCGCCAGGGCGGCTTCGTCGATCACCTCGCCGCGCGCCGTGTTGACGATGAATGCGTGCGGTTTCACAAGCGCGAGGCGGCGCGCCGAAAGCAGGTGATAGGTCGCTGGCGTGTGCGGGCAATTGACGGACACGATGTCCATCCGCGCCAGCATTTGGTCGAGGCTTTCCCAATACGTTGCCTCGAGTTCGTTCTCGACATGCGGGCTGACGCGCCGGCGGTTGTGATAGTGGATCTGCAGGCCGAAGGCGCGCGCACGGCGCGCCACCGCTTGGCCGATGCGGCCCATGCCGATGATTCCAAGCCGTTTACCCCAGATGCGCCGGCCCAGCATCCAGGTGGGCGACCAACCGAGGAATTCATCGTTTTCGACAATCCTCACGCCTTCGGCGATGCGCCGCGGCACCGCGAGGATCAACGCCATCGTCATATCGGCGGTGTCTTCGGTCAGAACGCCCGGCGTGTTCGTGACGGTGATGCCGCGCTGCACGGCGGTCTGCACGTCGATATTATCGACGCCCGCGCCGAACTGCGCGATGAGGCGGAGCTGTTCGCCTGCACGTGAGAGTACCCGCGAATCCACGCGGTCCGTCACCGTCGGCACAAGGACATCTGCGCGCGCCACAGCGGCGGCCAAATCGTCCGCACTGAACGGCTTGTCGGTTTCGTTCAGTTCCGCATCGAACAGTTCGCGCAGGCGCGTCTCCACCGGATCGGGAAGACGGCGGGTGACGACAACTTTGAGCTTCTTGGGCGCCATTCAGCTTCCATAAACCACGCGAGGGCTGCTCGTCCAAGCCAAGCGTTAAATGGACCTTCACGCCCGCGTCGCATCTTGCCCTCCCCGTCCGGCAAAGCCGGCGGACAACGAGGGTTGGGTATGCGCCGTGGGATGACCGCCGCGATGATCGCGGTCTGCACTGCATTGTTTCTGACGGCGGCGGCGGCGGACACGCCGGCGCTGGGCCCGGATTCGAACTTGCCCGTGCCGCGCTTCGTCAGCCTCAAGGTCCAAGGCGCCAACGGCCGCCACGGGCCCGGCCTCGATCACCGCATCGACTGGATCTACGAGCATGCCGGCCTGCCGCTGCGCGTGACGGCCGAAAGCGGGCCGTGGCGGCGCGTGGCCGATCCAGATGGGACTGAAGTGTGGATGCACGCGCAGAACCTCGATGCGCGGCGCACCGCCTACGTCACCCGCGCCACGGCGCTGCGGCGTCAAGGGCGGGAAAGCGCTCACGTGGTGGCGTACCTGGAGCCGGGCGTGATCGGCGCGCTGACGGGCTGTGAGGGCTCATGGCGGCGCGTCGCCGTCGGCGGGCGCGTCGGCTGGGTTGAAACGGGCGCGCTTTGGGGCGCCGACTGCGCCGGGCTCTGATCGCCAAGCTCTTGTTTTCCGCCAAGTAGCGCCGGCCGGGCCGGCCCCCTCGCCTTGCTCGCACCTCAGGCCTTCTATAAGCCCAGGCCGTCCCCCAGGCTTGAGCAAGAGCAACGCATGGCCACCGGCCCTTCCTCCCTGTCCTTCGAAGAGCTGATCGCGTCCGGCGAAGGGCGCATGTTCGGGCCGGGCAACGCGCAATTGCCGCTGCCCCCGATGCTGATGTTCGACCGCATCACCGAGATCAGCGCCACGGGCGGCCCGCACGGCAAAGGCTATGTGCGCGCCGAATACGACATCACGCCGGACCGCTGGTTCTTCGACTGCCACTTCCGCGGCGACCCCGTCATGCCCGGCTGCCTTGGCCTCGACGCCATGTGGCAACTCACCGGCTTCTTCATGGCCTGGTCCGGCTCGCCAGGGCGCGGGCGCGCACTGGGGGTCGGCGAAGTGGAGTTTCGCGGCCAGATCACGCCGGACACCAAGCTCGTGACCTATGAGATCGAGCCAAAGCGCGTCATCCAGCGCAAGCTGCATATGATCGTCGCAGACGGCGTCACCAAAGCCGACGGCGTGCCCATCTATACAGCCAAGGACCTGAAGGTCGGCTTGTTCAGCGCCGAACAGCTCGAAGCGCAGATGAAATAGCCAGGAGCCGCCATGCGCCGCGTCGTCGTCACCGGAATGGGCATTGTCTCTTCCATCGGCAAGAACGTGCCGGAAGTTCTGGAGAGCTTGCGCGAGGCCAAGAGCGGCATCCGCGCAGCGCCCGAATATGCCGAGCGCGGCATGCGCTGCCAGGTGCACGGCGAACCTCAGGTGAAGCCTAGCGATGTCGTCGATAAGCGCGTGATGCGTTTCATGGGCGAAGGCTCGGGCTGGAATTACATCGCCATGCAAGAGGCGATCGACGACAGCGGCCTCGCCAAGGACGACGTCTCTAATCCGCGCACCGGCATCATCATGGGGTCCGGCGGTCCGAGCGCCGCGGCGATCGTGACCGCCGCGGACACCGCGCGTGAGAAAGGCGCAAAACGCGTCGGGCCGTTCGCGGTGCCCAAGGCGATGAGTTCGACCGCAAGCGCGACGTTGGCGACGCCGTTCGAAATCAAGGGCGTCAACTATTCCATCAGCTCGGCCTGCGCGACCAGCGCCCATTGCATCGGCAACGCCTACGAGATGATCCGTGACGGCCGCCAAGACGTCATCTTCGCCGGCGGCAGCGAAGAACTGGAATGGCAGCTCTCCATCCTTTTCGACGCCATGGGCGCCATGAGCTCGAACTACAACGACACGCCGGAGAAGGCCTCGCGCGCATACGACAAGAACCGCGATGGCTTCGTCATCGCCGGCGGTGCGGGCGTGCTCGTGTTGGAGGAATATCAGCGCGCCAAGAAGCGCGGCGCGAAGATTTACGGCGAAGTCGCCGGCTATGGCGCGACCAGCGACGGCATCGACATGGTCGCGCCTTCCGGCGAAGGCGCTACGCGCTGCATGAAGATGGCGATACGATACCTCGACCGTCCGGTCGATTATCTCAACACGCACGGCACATCGACGCCTGTCGGCGACATCAAGGAAATGGAGGCGGTGCGCGCCGTGTTCGGCGCCAAGGCCCCGCTGATTTCCAGCACCAAGTCGCTGACCGGCCATTCGCTCGGCGCAGCCGGCGTACAGGAGGCGATCTATTCGCTGCTGATGCTGAACCACGGCTTCGCTTGCGAAAGCGCCAATATCGAAGACCTGGATCCGGCGTTCGAGGATTTGCCGATCCTTCGCCGGCGCGAAGACCGCGAGCTGAGCTGCGTGCTCTCCAATTCCTTCGGCTTCGGCGGCACCAACGCCACGCTCGCGTTCACGAAACTGGCCGCCTGAAAAG
>JAEWNX010000359.1 GCA_023461135.1 Pseudomonadota bacterium | reverse complement strand
GGATGCAGCGGCCCAGGCCGAAGCCCAAGCCGCCGCCGAAGCGTCACGACGCTAGAGCAGCGTCGATCAGCAGGTAAGCGCGGACCAGATCCGAGCCTTCGCCTTTTTTCTCGCTTTTCGCGAGATCGGGGCGAGACCGGAACGTCGACGCCAAGTCATGCGCGTCGCTGTTGCGCTTGATTTGGCGCGCGAGACGCGTCACCGCGCCCGGCGCCGCATCGATCACCGCACGGCGGCGGGCCGAAGCGCCGTCGCGCGAGCAGCGGGCGATGCGTTCCAGATCGGCCGCCGCCAGCACGTCGTCGAGGTCGACGCCGGCCTTGAACACGAGATCGACAACGTTCGTCTTCAGTTGATCGTCCGGGTTCGAGCGAACCGGCGCGCCGAAGTCCACCAGGCCCGCATCTTCGTTCGACGCTTCGTTGGCGACGTCGCCGCGCGGCGGCATGAAATTGCCCCAGCCGCCGAAGCCTTTGAACAGGCTCTTCGGCTGCGTCGGCTCGGCGACACCGCGGGTTTGACCGCGCGCAGCGCCGCGCGCGACAGCGGCGTTGGCGGCCGCATGCAGCGTCGTCACTTCAGCCTGCTCGACAACCGGCTCAGACTTGCGCTCAACAACCGGGCGCGTGGGCGCCGGGCGTTGCTGCGCAATCTTCTTGGCCGTGGCGGTCGACGCCAGCGCCGACAGGCGCTTTTCGATCGAGGCCGCGTGATAGTCGGCCGCTGCCTGGCTTTCGTGTGACGCCGTGCGGGCGGCCTCGGCGGCTTCCTGGAGCTTGGCCAACGTCTCGACAGCCGCGTCCTGCAACGCAACCGTTTCGGCGCGGATGAGCTGCGCGGCGCGCTTGGCTTCCGAAACCGCGGTGCGGGTCGTTTCACGCACGGCGCTCGCCGTTTCGTTCGCGGCAAGCACAGCTTCGGCAGTCGACTTCTTCGCCGTCTCGGTGAGGCGCGTCGCTTCCGACAGGCCGTCGAGCATTTCGGTCATCGTGCTGTGGAGCGAAGCGGTGGCCGCCGAAGCTGCGTCCGCAGCCGCGTGGAATTCCGCCGTGCGCTCGCCAAGGTCGTTGGCGGAGTCAGCGAAGGAGGCGAGGTGGGATTGCAGCGCCGCTTCCGCTTCGCCAACTTCCGTCTTCACCAGCTTCGAGGCTTCGCGCATCAGGCGCACTTGACGGCCGATCGAGCCAGCCATGCTTTCAGTCTGGCCCTTGAGGTCGCCGTTGAGTTCGACCAGCGCATCGCGCTCGGCGCGCAGCGCGTCGGTCATCACTTGCGTGTTTTCGCGTGAAGCTTCGACCGCTTCGCCGAACAGCACGGCGTTGCGCTGCGCAGCCACTTCGAGTTCAGCCAAGCGGTTGAGCGCCGCGGCCACCGCGTCGTTCAGGTTTTCGATCTCGTGCTTGACGACATTCGTCAGGCGCTGGGTTTCGTCGCCCGTCGCGTCCACCGGCAGACGTTGCTCGCGCGCGATGCGCGTCAGTTCGACCGCCAGCTTGCGCGCCTTCAGCGCTTCACCGGCCGCGGACGCCGCAACCCAGAAGAGCAGGGCCGGGCCGAACGCCAACGCGATGAGGCCGGCTTGCATCGCCGGATCCATGCCCATGACGCCGTCGACGCCGAAATAGCTGATCGGGCCGCCGATGGCGCCGCCGATCCACACCAGCGCCGCAAGGCCGCCCGTGAAACCAGCCCATGAAAAGCCGGTCTTCACCGTATCGGCGTCGTTAGCCAGTTGAGGTTCTTCGAGAGCGAGCATGGTCTGCGTCGCCGTTGGTTCGAATTCACCAAGCGCGATCTCCTCGTTCGGAGCTTCGGCCTCGCCGAAAGCTTCGAACGGATCGCGTTCGTCATCCCGTTCATCATCAAAATACATCGCCGCAACTCCCGTGCGCGCCCGGTTTGCGGGCGTTAACGGGCCCGGCTGCAACCGCCATGCCAGCCAGGCGAGCGCTGTTCTCCAGCCGCGCGTGCGCCAATCTGATGCAAACACCACGCTCGCACTGCGCTACGCGCGAGAATTAACGTTGATGCCGGCGGTCCTGGGTAACCTTGCAAGGAGGCCGGCGGCTTGAAGAACGGAGGATAGACGCACCGCCTATCCATGCCGTTTCGCACCTAACGCCCTGACTCCAAAGCATCGCAACAAAATCTATCCGACCGGGTTCAAACCCGCCGTACACTCTGCGCCTCTTCCGCATGGGAGGCTGATCGGTACCAACGCCTTTGAGCGCGGAAGAGGCGGAGTGAACGCGATGGGTTCGAAGCTGGCGACAGCGGACAACCCAGCTTCGGGGAGCAAAAGAAACCCGAAGGCTCCAGAGCGGAGAGGAAGATAGGAAGATGCAAGACGACGCGTCTTCGTCTCTTCCGGGATCGGGCGGCGGCTGCGGAGAGATATCGTCCCGTAGGCCCAAGCGCGGTCTTCAAAGTTGGCTCTGCTCTGCGCGTCGACCCGGGAACGGAAGCAAGGCGCTAAGCCGTGCAGCAGAAACCCAGCGTCGCAGCCCGGTGACCGGTCGAGGTCAGGGGGAGCAGTCCCCGCCGGCAAGCTGTCTCATCAACGTATGGTCCCCTGACGCGGCCCAGAACGCCTCAAGCTTGCGCCGGCGACAAACATTCCGCGCGAGGGCGCGCTTCGGCA
>JAEWNX010000358.1 GCA_023461135.1 Pseudomonadota bacterium | reverse complement strand
GGCGCCAGTCTACCTCAAAACGGCGGCGCGTCTAAGCGCCGACGAAGCGGAGGATGCGACGTGCGAAAAATCATCCATGGGAACGACCAACCCTTAACGCTCGCCGTCGTCGCGCGGCCGGAACCCGGCGCCGGCGAAATCCTGATCCGCGTCGCCGCCGCCGGCGTGAACCGGCCAGACCTCACTCAGCGCGCCGGCTTCTACCCGCCCCCGCCCGGCGCGCCGGAGACACTGGGCCTGGAAGTATCGGGCACGGTTGAGGTGGTCGGCCCTGGCGTCACGCGATGGCGTGAGGGCGATGAAGTTTGCGCGCTGCTCGCCGGCGGAGGCTACGCCACCTACGCCGTCGCGCACGAAGGCTCGGTGCTGCCTGCGCCGAAGACCCTTTCGCTCGTCGAAGCCGCCGCGCTTCCGGAGACCGTCTTCACCGTCTGGGCCAACGTCTTCCAGACCGCCGCGCTCAAACCCAAGGAGCGCATTCTCATCCACGGCGGCGCCTCCGGCATCGGCACCACGGCGATCCAAATGGCCAAAGCCCACGGCGCGCGCGTCTACGCCACCGCTGGCGACGACGCCAAGGTGAAACTCTGCGAACAACTCGGGGCCGAGCGCGGCATCAACTACAAGACGGAGGACTTCGAAGCGGTCGTCCGCGATCTCGGCGGCGCGGACGTCGTGCTGGACATGGTCGGCGGGCCGTACGTGCAGAAGAATCTCAACGTCCTCAACGAACATGGCCGCTGCGTGATCATCGCCTTCCTGCAAGGCCCGCACGCTGACTTGAACCTCATGCGCCTCATGCTGAAGCGCCTCACTCTCACCGGCGCCACGCTGCGCTCGCGGTCGAACGAAGAGAAGGCGCGCATCGCTGGCGAAGTGGAGCGCGTCGTGTGGCCATGGATCGAAGCCGGCAAGGTGAAGCCGGTCATCGACAGCACCTTCCCGCTTGCCGACGCCGAAGGCGCGCACGCGCGTCTGCAAAGCGGCGCGCACGCCGGCAAGATCGTGCTCGTGGCGCAGAATTAATCGCGGGAAACCAACGGCTACCGCGCGCCAGCCTATTTTGCCACTAGGCAGGGAACCCGGCCAGCGTAGGCTTGTTGCCCAGCGATGGGAGTAGTCTCGCCCGCAACAGCGACCCTCACCGCGACGCGCCTGCGCGACCGCTATGAGGCGACGCGCGCCCGCTCCCTGAAGCTCACGCGCGGCCTCTCAGCGGAGGATCAGGCGCTGCAATCCATGCCGGACGCCAGTCCGGTCAAATGGCATCTCGCGCACACGACATGGTTCTTTGAGACGTTCTTCCTGCGTGACCGCCGCGGCTACAAGCTGTTCGACGAGCGCTTCGGCTACCTTTTCAATTCGTACTACAACGCCGAAGGCGATCGCCAGCCGCGGCCTCAGCGTGGGCTTCTGTCGCGTCCGAGCGTCGATGACGTGCACGCCTATCGCGCCCATGTCGATGCGGCGATGTTCGAGGCGTTCGACGATCTCGACGCCGATCTCATCGCTCTGGGCCTTGCGCACGAAGAGCAACATCAAGAACTGATGCTCATGGATGTGAAGCACCTGTTCTCGCTGAACATCATCGCCCCAGCTTACCAGCCGCGCAGCAAACGCAGCGCCGGCGGCGCGTCAGCTCTCCACTGGATCGGCTTCGAAGGCGGCCTCGCGGACCTGGGCCACGATGGCGCTGGCTTTGCGTTCGACAATGAAGGCCCCCGCCACAAAGTATTTCTCGAACCATTCGCGCTCGCCGATCGTCTCGTCACCGCTGGCGAATATCTCACCTTCATCGAGGATGGTGGCTATGCGCGCCCCGAGCTTTGGCTCAGCGACGGCTGGGATCGCGCGCAAGCCGAAGGCTGGCGGGCCCCGCTTTACTGGCGCGAGGACGACGCTGGCCGGCGCCTCTTCAGGCTGCAAGGCGACCAGCGCCTCGACCCCAACGAGCCGGTTGTACACGTCAGTTATTACGAAGCGGACGCCTACGCCCGCTGGGCCAAGGCACGCCTGCCCACAGAGGCGGAATGGGAGTTCGCGGCCGACGCCGCGAACGTCGTTCCGAACACGCAGGAGGCGCCGCTTCTGCACCCACAACCCGCCGCCCGCGCGCCTGGCTTGAAGCAGATGTTCGGCGAGACTTGGCAGTGGACGCAAAGCGCTTATGCGCCATACCCGCGTTATCGCCCCGGCGCGGGCGCGATCGGCGAATACAACGGCAAGTTCATGTGCAACCAAATGGTCCTGCGCGGCTCGAGCTTCGCCACGCCGCCGGGCCACGCGCGCCCAACCTATCGCAACTTCTTCGGCCCAGCCTCGCGCTGGGCGTTCAGCGGCATCAGGATGGCCAAAGATGCATAGACCCGACGCCGATCTGGCCGTACCGCGCTTCAATCTGCACGACCTCGGCTGGAACCAGGTCTCGTTCCTCGAAGCGCTGCTCGACGGCCTGTCGCGCCCGCAGAAAGCGATCCCCTGCGCGTTTCTCTACGACCGGCGCGGCATGCGCTATTACGAGCAGATCTGCCGCCTGCCGGAATACTATCCCTACCGCACCGAAACTCGCATTCTACAAAGCCACGCGCCGGACATGGCCGAGCTCATCGGATCGGACGCCGTGTTGTACGAGCTCGGCAGCGGCTCATCGGCGAAGACGCCGCTGCTTTTGGACAAGCTCGACAGCCTTTACGCGTACGTGCCGATCGACGTCAGCCGCGATGCGCTCATCTCGGCCTCAGCCGAATTGTCGGCGGTGTACCCCGGGCTCAGGGTCGAGGCGATTTGCGGCGACTATGCAAAGCCGAGCATGCTCCCGGACATCGAAAGCACCGGCCGGCCGGTCGCCTTCTTTCCCGGCTCGACCATCGGCAATCTC
>JAEWNX010000357.1 GCA_023461135.1 Pseudomonadota bacterium | reverse complement strand
TTCTTGGGCCGCGCGTCTTCAGACGCGCAGGCCGGCTTGAAGGCCCGCGGTCCCAGTTACCCATATGCCGCCGCCCATCCAAAGCGCGTGGCGATCATCGGCGCCGGGATTGCGGGCGCGGCGTGTGCGCAGGCGCTGGTGCGGCGCGGAATAGAAACCATCGTGCTGGAAGGCGCGCGCGAGTTTGGCGCGGGTGCGAGCGGCAATCCGGCCGGCTTGGTGATGCCGCGACTCGATCGCGGGCCGCTTAGCGAATTGTTTCTTGCCGCGTATTTGAACGCGGTCGCGGCTTACCAAGCGCTGGGCGTTTTCGACGCGTGCGGCGTTGAAGAGCGCGCGGAGTCGCGCAGGGAAGCGGCGCTTGCAGACCTTTTGAGCGATCCGCCGTTGCCGGAGGGCTGGCTAACGGCGCTGCCGGACGGCGTGGCGTTGCATGCGCGCGCCGGCGTGGTGCGTCCGCGCGCGGCGATCGAGGTGATGCTGAGCGGCGCACAGGTTCAGGTCGAAGCTGAGGTGCAATCGCTCGAACGCAGTGGGGATGGGTGGGTGCTGCGCGCGTCAGACGGATACGCGACGCTGAAAGCCGACGCGGTCGTGCTTGCGTGCGGCGCGGCCCTAACGCGGTTTGGGCCGGCGTCGTTTCTGCCGATCACGCTGTCGCGCGGGCAGATCGAGTGGGGCGCGGGGAGAGCGCCGGGGCGCGCGCTGGTCCGCAGTAACTATGTCGCGCCGTTCGAGGGGGGCGTGGTGTTCGGCGCGACGTTCGACAACGTGGAAGCCGCCGGCGAGACGCCGACGGAAGGAGCGCGTGCGCGCAACATCACAGCGCTGCGCGAGCTTGCGCCGGAGATTGCAGCGTCCCTCGACGTTTCCAAGCTTCAGTCTCGGACCGCGCTGCGCGCGACGACCCCGGACCGTGCGCCGATCGCTGGGCTTTTGCCGGACGCGCCTGCGTGGCTCGCGCAGTACGAAGGGCTCGCACATGGGCGCAAAATCGAGACAGATGCACCCCCGCCGGCCCATGCGGGTGTTTACGTTATCGGCGGCTTGGGTGCGCGTGGGCTGACGCTGGCGCCGCTTCTCGGCGAGCGCATTGCCGCGGAAATGTGCGGCGAGCCTGCGCCACTATCGCAGTTCGCGCTCGACGCGATTCATCCGGCCCGGTTTCTGCATAGGGCGCTCAAACGGCGTTAAGGCCGCGTTTGGGTTAATCGAAATGGCGTTCGACGGCAGCGCGCGTAGCGAGCGCGGCGTGGACTTTCTGTACCTCAATTTTAGCGGCCTGGATCTCGACGCGGCGACTGACGCGGTCGCGGCGCGGGCGAGCTTAGGCGCCCCGTTCTCGTATGTCGTGACGCCGAATGTCGATCACATCGTCAGCCTCGCGGCCGAGCCGGGCCGGCGGGCGCTCTACGATGCGGGTTGGCTGTTGCTGAACGACAGCCGCATCCTGGAAGGTCTGGCGCGGCGCGCGGGCATCGCGTTGCCCGTCGCGACAGGCTCCGATCTGAGTGAGCGCCTGTTCGACACCGTGATCGAGCGGCATGAACCGATCACGATCATCGGCGGTGACGATCTGGCGATCGCCGAACTGAAGCGCCGCTATCGATTGACCGACGTGCGCTGGCATCGCCCGCCCATGGGTTTGAAGCGCGATCCGCAGGCCATCGTCCGTGCGGCTGCGTTTGCCGCTTCGCAGCCCTCACGCTTCACCTTCATCTGCGTTGGCGCGCCGCAGCAGGAAATGATCGCGTATGCGATCGCCCAGCACGGGGGCGCGACGGGCGTTGGCCTTTGCGTGGGCGCGGCATTGGATTTTTTATCCGGGCGCACCGAGCGCGCGCCGCGCTGGATGCGCCGAGCGGGCCTGGAATGGCTGCATCGGCTGGCGGCTGAACCGGTGCGGCTGTGGCGGCGCTATTTGGTGACGGGCCCCAGGGTATTCTCGCTGTTTGCCGCATGGCGCGCGTCGATGGCGGCGGCGAGCTGACGCTGGCGTTCTTCGTCGAGCGGATAGCCTTGCAGCGACCAGGCCGTCAGCAGGCACAAGATGATCGGCGCGCCGATAAAGAGATACGTCAGCATGTCGAGCGCCAGGGGAGAATTTTGCGCCCCTTCATCGGCGTTGAAGCCGACAAGGCCTAGGATCGCATACGTGATCGGGCCCGACGCGATGCCGAGCTTTGAAGTTGTGAGCAGCAAGCCGAAATAGAGTCCAGAACGCCGCGCGCCGCAGGCGAGTTCGTCTTCGTCCACGACATCGGCCATCAAGGCGCGCGTGAGCAAGACGCCCCCGCCTTGCGCGAGCCCTGCGATTGCCATGAACGGCCCGACGATCAGAAAGTTCTCCGGCGGGAGGATGAAGAGGAGGGCCGTTGTGACGGCTGTGTAGATCATTGCGCCCTGGAGCGCGCGGTGTTTGCCGAACTTGCGCGCGGCGATCCACCAGATTGGCACGCCGGCAAGACCCGCCATGAAGTAGATCGCCAGCAGCGTCTGCGACTCGCGTTCAAAGCCGAGCACGAACTGGAAGTAGAAGAGGAAGAGGCCGCCGGAGACGCCTTGCGCCACGCCGAGCAGAAGGTCTGGCAAGAGCACGCGCTGCGCGGTCTTGTTGTTGAACAGCACGCGGAACTGCTCGACGAGCGTCAGATGCGGCTGCGGCGGGCGTTTCTCTTCGCGCACCATCAGCGCCAGCAATGTTGTCGCGGGCAGGAGGAAGATCAGCGTCCAGCCCATCGCGTGAACCGCCGCCGTGTTGCCGCTCGCGACGGCGGTCTGGGCTGCGGCGCCGGCGATGAGCAGCATCAGCACTTGGCCGATCATGCTGGCCGTCTGCACGGCGCCCAGCACGTGCGTGCGGCCGTGATAGGTCGGGATGAGTTCGCCTGCCCAACCGAGATGCGCGATGATCATCGCCGCGCCGATGAAATAGAGCAGGAACACCGCCGCCGCTGCCTGCCAATGCGCGACGGCCGGCGGCAGTCCCAGAAACACCCACCAGATCGCAAACATCAGCGGCGCGCACGTGATCGCGAGCCAGAAGCGCCGGCGGCCGAATGAATGTTCGGTGCGATCCTGGAGGCCGCCCACCATGGGATCGATCAGCAGATCGAACACGCGAGCGCCAAGAAAGAGCGCCGACACTACCGCAAGCGGGATTCCCAGGTGCGACGCGAAGTAGGGCGGAAGGAAAATGATGGTTGGCAGCGAGAGCGCGAGCAATGGCGCGGCAGGCGCCGCAAAAGCCGCCACTTCCCAGTTCGACCGCTGCTTGGATTGCGACACGCGTCCTCCCGCGCCCTCCGCGCGGAGGTGTTTGCGGCGCCAATGTCTACGAGAGACGGGGCGCGATCAACCGCGAAGCGTTTGTTGGAGATGCGGGGTGAGCGCGTTGTTTGACGCAAGGATAGCGCCGGTCTTCATAAAGTCGCCGCCGTCGGGTTCGGTGACGACGCCGCCAGCTTCACGCACAAGCACCGCGCCCGCCGCGATATCCCACACATTGAGGCCGCGTTCCCAATAGGCGTCGAAGCGTCCCGCCGCGACGTACGCAAGATCGAGCGCGGCTGCGCCCCAGCGGCGGACGCCCGCGGTCTTGGAGATGATGCGTTCGATCTCCTTGAGGAACACATCATGGCCGGGTTTGCCATGAAACGGCGTTCCGGTGGCGATGAGCGCATCGCGCATGTCGGAGCGCGCAGCCACACGGAGGCGCTTGTCGTTCAAATATGCGCCAGCGCCTTTCTCCGCCCAGAAGAGCTCGTCGCGGACGGGGTTGTAGATGACGCCGGCGATCAGGAGCCCCTCACGCTCGAGCGCGATAGAGATGGCCCAGTGCGGAATGCCGTGCAGGAAGTTCGAGGTGCCGTCGAGCGGATCCACGAGCCAGCGATTGGTCTTGTCGGTGCCTTCAACGGCGCCACGCTCTTCCATCACGAAACCGTAGCCGGGGCGGGCCTTGGAGAGTTCCTCGAACAACGTCTTCTCGGCTTTGAGATCGGCGGAGGAAACGAAATCGCTCGGCCCCTTGCGGCTCACCTGCAGGTTCTCGACTTCGCCGAAATCGCGCGTCAGCGCACGCGCTGTTTTCCGCGCGGCGGCGATCATCACATTCATGACGGGCGAGGCTTGAGGCATGGGGCGCGTGGGTTAGCAGGGGGTGGGGGGAGCGGCAAGCGCTGGAAATCGTACGGCGAGGGCGAATTCTTCGAATGCACTGGAAGAAAGGGGCATGAGCGCTCGTTAACCGCTCCAAACGGCGTCCGATGACGCCCCCCTTGGGAGGGTTTCCGCTATGCGTCCTTTCGCGCTTTCGCGAGTTTCGTTCGGCTTGGAAGATTGGTTCGGCTGGAGCGCTCTGACGAGCGATGACGACTTTGGGTTTTGGCGCGATACGGGCGGCTTCAAGGCTTCGCTGCTCGACACGCCGTTGATTTGCGATGACCCTTATCAGGCGCCGGCGTTTGGAGCCGCGCCTGTGAAGCGCGCAGACGCCTTGCTGTTCGACGGCGGCGACAAGGACGCGCCGCCGCTGCCGACCGCGCCGCTTGCGCTGACCGTCGATGCGCAGCCGGGCGACACGAGTACGACGGCGACGCTTACGGTAGATGGCCCGCATGTCGTCTCGACGCTGGAATTGCCCGGCGACTTCGATTTCTTCCGCGTCGAGCTGGAGGAAGGCCAACTCTACAATATCGGCCAATATCTAGTGGCGGGCGGGCCGAGCGGCGTGCCGCTCGCGGACGCGTACATCGAACTCTATGACGCGCAAGGCAATCTGATCGTCACCGCCGACGGCGGCGGACCGAACACGCCTTCCGGCCTCGACGCGTTATTGACCTTTGAAGCCGAGTACACCGGCACATACTTCATCAATGCGCGCTCGTTCGACAATGGCGGACCTGATGGCACGCCGGGCGATTATGTGGGCGACTACGAAGTGTTCGTCGAAAGCGTCGATCCGAACGACGTCAACGTCTATCGCCCGCGCTATTCGCCCGACCAGCCGATGCACTCGATCGATTGGGGCAGCCAGATCGACCGCACGTCGCGCAATCCCGACGGCGACAATGGTCCGCGCGACAACGGCGCGCCGGACACCGGCGTCACCTACAACGCGCAGTTCGACATCACTGGCAAGAACGTCATCACCTACTACTTCGCCAAGACGGGCGACGTATTCGTCGATGAAGATCCTGCCAATCCTGGCCTTGCGACCATGGTCGCCAAGGGCATGGTGCAATGGGAGAAGGACGCGTTCCGCACCGCGCTGGATGAATACGAGAAGGTGACCGACAACGTCTATATCGAGGTCAACACGCGCGAAGAAGCCGATTTCAAGTTCATCACCTACAACGGCACGCCCGGAGTCGGCGCCAGTCTGCTCGGCCGCATGAGCCCGCCGAACGAGGCGAACGAAGGACAGGCCGAGTTCAATGCCGGCGACGCGCGCTGGACCGAAGCGGGCTTGCAGCAAGGCGGCTTCTACTTCCCGACGCTGCTGCACGAACTTGGCCACGGCCACGGCATGGCCCATCCGCACGATAATGGCGGACGCTCCAGCGTGATGCCCGGCGCCGACGGCGGCACCGGCGGCCTCGGCGGCGGCTACGGCGACTGGGGTCTCAGCCAGCAGGTGTTCACCGTCATGTCCTACAATGACGGTTGGAACGAGGATGCTCCATATGGCGCGCGTCCCGTTGGACATGGCGGCCCACGCTCAGGCGGCATCACTGGCACGGAAGTCGATCATTACGGCTGGGTCGGCACGCTCACCGCGCTCGACATCGCCGTTCTGCAAGACAAGTACGGCGTCAACGAAGAAACGGCGACGGGCGATGATGTCTACACGATCGGCGACGAAAACGGTCCCGGCAACTTCTATTCGTGCATATGGGACGCGGCGGGGAACGACGAGATCAACTATGTCGGTTCGCGCAATGCGAACATCGATCTGCGCGCCGCCACGCTGCAATACGAAGAAGGCGGCGGCGGCTGGGTGTCGTATGCAACGGGCGCTTGGACCGGCTTCACCATCGCCAACGGCGTGACGATCGAAAACGCCTCGAGCGGCGCGGGCGCAGACACGCTCGGAGGCAACGATGCAGCCAACATACTCAACGCTGGCGCGGGCGCCGATACGATCGTGGCGCGCGGCGGCGACGATACGCTGATCGGCGGCGCCGGCGCTGATGTGCTCAACGGCAGCGATGGCGTTGACACGGCAAGCTATGAGGACTCCGCGGCCCTGGTCAGCGTTTCGTTGACGGGTACGGCGACGGGCGGCAGCGCCACCGGCGATAGCCTCATCTCCATCGAGAACCTCACGGGCTCGGCCTTCAAGGACACGCTGGCGGGCAATGACGGCGCGAACACAATCAATGGCGGCGCCGGCAACGACCTGATGAGCGGACGCGGCGGCGCCGATACGCTCGACGGCGGCGCGGGCCTGGACACGCTGCTCGGCGGCGCGGGCGCAGACACGTTCGTGTTCAAGGCCGGTCAGGCGAATGGCGACAAGGTGTCGGACTTCGACGGCCTGCTCCAAGGGGACCAGATCTTGTTCGAAGGCTATGGCTCGGCGGAAGAGGGCGCGACGTTCATGCAGCTCGACCTGACGCATTGGCAAGTGACTTCAGCCGACGGCTCGATCGTCGATGTGATCACCTTCACCAACGCCGCAAGCATCGACTCGGGCGACTACCTGTTCGGCTAGCGCTATTCGTGGGCGTGGCTGCAGGCTTCGATCTTGTTGCCGTCGGGATCGCGCACGAAGGCGCCGTAATAGTCGGGATGATATTCCGTGCGCAGACCAGGGCGGCCGTCTTCGACGCCGCCCTGGTCGAGCGCTGCGAGGAAGAACGCGTCCACTTGCGCGCGTGACGTCGAGCGAAACGCGACGTGCACGCCATTACCCATGCTGGCGGGCTGGCCGTTGATGGGCATTTGAATCCAGAACGTGGGCTGCTGACCCTCGCCATAGCCGACGCCGACAAGCTGGCCGCCGATCTCGACCGGATAGATCGGTTTCATGCCGAGCGGGCCGAGTGCGGCGTCATAGAATGCTTTCGCGCGCTTCATGTTCGTGACGCCGACGGAGACGTGATCGATCGCCATGTCATCCTCACCGCCACCGCGCGAACCAATCGATCGTGCGCGAGATGGCGAGATCGCGCGACGCCGAATCGAAATCGTGACTGCCGGCGCGGCAGAAGCCGTGCCCGGCGTCGTAGAGATAGAGAGGCGTAGTCGGCGCCGCTAGACGCACACGTTCGATATTCTCCACCGGGATCGATGGATCGCGCGCGCCGTAATGGAGCATCACGGGGACCTTCGGCGCATTGTCGAGCAGGTCCGCAATAAGGCGGCCATAAAAGCAAGACGCAGCGTTGAGGCCGGCGCACTGGGCAGCGGCCATCCACGCGACCGCGCCCCCGTAGCAGAAGCCGGTGACGTGGCAGGGCTTCGGCAGCGCATCGATCGCGGCTTGAACGTCAGCGACGACTTGCGGCCAAGGGCTGGCCATTACGGCGTTGCGCCCTTTTTCGATGCCGGGTCCATCGAGGCCGGCCTGAAAGTTACGCTCGATGCGATCGAACAGCCCGGGCGCAAGAACGGCGTATCCCGCATCTGCGAACACATCGGACATCTCGCCGATGTGATCGGTCAGGCCGAATATTTCCTGGATGACAACAACGCCGCCGATAGGTTCACCGCGTGGCCGCGCCGAGAGAGCGCCCAGCTTGAAACCATCGTGGGCGCTGGTGAGCGTGATCGTCTCGGTCATGCGCCTTCGTCGCATGCACGCGTGCGTTCGTCGAGCGCTCGCAAGGAAGTGAGCGAACGGCCGGTGTGTTTTCGGTTGGCGAAGCGACGGAGGTGGGCGCATGCTCGACGCCGTGATGGGCGCCTTTCGAACGCGATTGGCCTGGGCTCTCGCGGCGGTCTGGGTCGCGAGCGCTGACATCGCATTTGCGGAATGCCTGGGCGCCGATCAGCTTGCGCCGCTCGCGGCGCCAGCGATCCCCGAACTGGGCGAAGTTTCCGGACCGGTGAGGCGCACGCGCGGGGGACGCATGGTGGCGCCAATGATGGTCAACGGCGCTGGGCCATTTCGTTTCATTGTGGATACGGGCGCGAACCGGTCTGCGGTGTCGCAAGCCTTGGCGGAGCGGCTCGGCCTTACGCCCGTGGGCGTGGGCGATGTGCACACGGTCAGCGGCGTGATCAGCGCGCCGCTGACCAATGTCGACGACTTCCGGTATGGCGGCCTTGAACTCTCGGCCACAAGCACGGTGCCCATCGTGCAGGGGGCCGTGTTGGGCGGGGAGGAAGGCCTGCTCGGTGTGGACGGAATGAGCGGACGCCGTCTGCGGGTGGATTTCGAGAACCGTTGCATCGAGATTTCTTCGGCGAATTCGCCGCTGCCGCGCCGCCGCGGGTGGGAGACCATTCAAGGCGAGTTGCGCTTCGGTCATTTGGTCGTCGTCGAAGGGCGCGTCCGCGGGCAATCGATCAACGTGTTGATCGATACAGGCTCGGATTCGACCTTGGCGAACCCGGTGTTTCGCGATCAACTGCGCTCAGGCTTGCGCGTCAGCCGCGACCGCACCGATTATTCGCGCGCGTACACGGCTGGAACGCCGATCGTGATGGAATCCGCGGTGCTGATCCCGCGCTTTACCATGGGCGGCGTCGAAATCAGCGGCATCACGGCGTATGTCGCGGATTTTCACATTTTCCGGCTTTGGGATTTTGAATCCGAGCCCGCCTTGCTCATCGGCATGGACGTGCTCTCGCAGACGCGTGCGATCGCCATCGATTACTCGCGCGGCACTGTGCATTTCCGCTTGCGCAATCCCGTCCGCACCGGCTCGCGCCTGCCTGCCGCCTCCAGCGGGCCGGGCGTGGTGCTCGAGCCGAACTAGGAGTGCGCGGCGAAGCGGCCACGCTCCGTCCAGAGGATGCTCGCAAGCGCCGCCACGCCCGCGAACGCCAAGCCTAGCGCGAACGGAAGCACCGTGCCGTCGAATGCGCGCGCGATAAGGCCGCCGAGAATCGCACCGCCTGTGGCGGTGACGGCGCCGAAGAGAGCCGAGCCGGAGCCGGCGACGTGGCCCACCGGCTGCATCGCCAGTGCGTTATAGTTGCTGGTGATGAGGCCGAAGAAGCTGAACGTCATCGCCAGCAACGCAAAGAATATCCAGAACGTGGCCAGCCCCAACTCGGCGGCGATCGCCATCGCGACGGCCAGCGTCGTGAAAGCGAGCGTCATCACGTGCGAAATGCGGCGCATGCCGTGCAGCATCACGATGCGGGAGTTGAGAAAGGTGCCAAAGGAGATCGCAACGGCGATGGAGGCGAACGCGACGGGGAAGGTTGCGCCGAGGTCAAAGACATCGACAAAGATTTGCTGCGAAGACGTGATGTAGCTGAACAGGCACGACGTCATGAACGTCGTGGCGAGCATGTAACCCAGCGTTTGGCGCTCGCGCAGCACGGCAAGGTATCCGTTGGCGATCTCGCGCGGACGGAAAGGCCGCTTGTTCTCCGCGCGCAGCGTTTCGGGCAAGCGGAGCACTGTCCAGACGAGGACAAGGACGGCGTAGATCAGCAGCGCGCCGAAAATCCACCGCCAAGGCGCGACGAAGAGGATCAATTGGCCAAGCCCCGGCGCGACGATCGGCACGATCATGAACACCGTCATCGCCATGGACATGACTTGCGCCATGCGCGGCCCTTCCGTCAGATCGCGCACGACCGCGGTGGCGATCACCCGCGTCGCCGCAGCGCCCACGCCTTGCAGCGCGCGCGCCAGCAGGAAGAGCTCGAAGCTCGGCGCGATGACGCAGAGCACCGAGCCGAGGATGAAAATGCCGAGCGCCCAATTGAGCACGCTGCGCCGGCCGAACGCATCCGCGAGCGGGCCGTAGACGAGCTGCGAGACGCCGAACAGCGCGACATAGGCGACGATCACGAGCTGACGGTCGTTGGCGGCGGTGATGGCGAAGTCCCGGCCGATGTTCGGCAGCGCCGGCAACATCACGTCGATGGAGAGCGCATTGAGCGCAGACAAGGCGGCCACCATCGCCACGAGTTCCGCCGTGGAGAGAACGCGTGGTTCGGCTGTGCGGTGGTGGGCGGCGCTGTCCATGTGGCTCTTGAGGCTTGGGCGGGTTCAGATGGGCTTCTTCCCGCCGCAAGCCAAGCCGGAAGCGCCTAAGATGGATCGGGGCGCCGGAACATTCGCATGATCATGCCGCCGAGCCCTGCGAGACCGGCAATGATCAAGACGATGAACTTCTTGCCGCCCGCCAAGAGGAGCGCAAGCAGTCCTGTCTTCTGC
>JAEWNX010000356.1 GCA_023461135.1 Pseudomonadota bacterium | reverse complement strand
CGCCGCGCGGGCCGCCGCGGACGAAGACACGACTGCGCCGGTCGAGGGCGCGCCCGAGTGCGGCGTGGCGATCAGCACGCAACCTTCGCCCAACTTCCCGCCGCAGGCGCAATCGTTCTTCTCGGCGGGCGCGGTCGTTGTCCGGATCCTTGTCGATGAGAACGGCCAGGTTCGCGATACGCGCGTCGCCGCGGCTATCCCGGAGCGCTGGTTCGCCGAGGCAGTCGGCCGCGTGGCGCCGCAATGGACCATCAGCCGCACGGCGGATTCGCCGGCGGACTGTCGGATGCCCGCCGTCATCTTCCAGACAACGCTGTTCTACTTCCGCTGAGGCGCCCGGTCCGTCAGTGACCTTCGGTCATCCAGATGCTGCAGCGCGCGATCTGCGGTGCGCACCCTCCACTTTCGTCATTCCGGGGCAATGCGGAGCATTGAACCCGGAACTCGGGGGATGACAAAGCACCGGCGCGTTTGCGCCTGGGCTCCGGATTCTCGCTCGCGTGAGCCCGGAAATGACGAAGGAAGGCGGCCGATGTAAACGGAGGCAATGAGCAAGACCGAGGACGCTCCGGAGCAGAACGACAGCGTCTGGCGCCTTGCTCTGCTCGAGCTTGCGCCGCCGGTGGCTTCGGTGCTGGCGTTTCTGGCGGGGCTTGCTTTGCTCGCTTCGGCCGCGCAACCGGCCGTGCCGGCGCGGTTGCGCGCGCTCTTGGACCTGTGGCCGCTGGCGGCGGTGGAGCTGACGCATTTCATTGCCTCAATCATTGGCGTGCTGCTGCTCATGGTGGCGGGCGGTCTGTGGCGCCGGTTGGATGGCGCCTACTGGCTGACGCTGGTGTTGCTTGTTGGCGGGGCGGCGTTTTGGTTGGTGAAGGCGCTGGATTGGGAAGAAGCGATTGCGCTCTTTGCGATCGCTTTACCGCTGGCGCCGGCGCGGGCGGCGTTTTTCCGGCACTCGCGGCTGACGGCGGGATTGCTGACGGGGCCGTGGCTGATCGGCGTGATCGTCGCGCTCGGGCTTATGATTTGGCTGATGCTGATGGCGTACGAGGACGTCGCCTATCGCGATGAACTCTGGTGGACCATGCTGCGCGACGCGGACATCTCACGCTCGCTGCGCGCGGTGGCGGGCGCAGTGATTGTGGGTTTGCTGTTGTTGGCATGGATTGCGCTGCACCCACACCGACCCGCCGCGAGCGCCGAACAACGAGCGGCTGATATGGCGAAGGCGGAAGGCGTGCTGAGCGCGGCTGAATGCGCGCACGGCGACGCGAACCTCATGTTTACGGGCGACAAGAGCTTCGTGTTCGCCGGGCAGAGCTTCGTGATGTATCGGCCGCGCGGGGGTTTGTGGTTCGCGATGGGCGATCCGGTGGGGCCGGCGAGCGAGCGCGTGGACGCGCTACTGGCGTTCCATGCGGCGGCGGACGCGGCGAGCGCGAGCCCGGTGATTTACGCGGCGTCGCAAGAGTTGCTGCCGGCGCTGATCGATCTTGGCTACGCGGTGCGGAAGATTGGCGAGTCGGCAATGGTCGACCTGCCCTCTTTCACGCTGGAGGGCGCCGCGCGGGCGAAGTTGCGGCAAGCGAAAGCGAAGCTCGCGCGTGATGGCTGGAGCGTGCGCGTGCGCGCGCCGGGAGAAGCGGCCGATTGGGCGGCGCTGCGGCGCGTTTCCGATGCCTGGCTCGATCGGCACAAGGGGCGCGAGAAGAGTTTTTCGCTGGGGCGGTTTGAAGCGAGCTACCTTGAGCACTTTCCGATTGCGATGGTTGAGAAGGCCGGCGCGCCGGTCGCGTTCGCGGTGCTGTGGCCGACGCCGGATCGCGGCGAGATAGCCATCGATCTCATGCGCTACGGCGCTGAGGCGCCGCATGGCGTGATGGATTTTCTTCTCGTTGAAGCGATCGAGTGGGCGCGCGATGCGGGGTATCGCGCGATGGACCTTGGCATGACGCCGCTGGCTGGCTTGCCCGCGTCACGCTATGCGCCGGCGCTGAGCAAGATTGGCGCGGCGGTGTACGGCGCGGGCGAGGATTTGTACGGGTTTCAGGGCTTGCGCGCGTACAAGTCAAAGTTCGCGCCCGATTGGCGGCCGGTGTTTATCGCAGCTCCCGGTCATGTGTCGTTGCCGTGGGCGTTGTTGGGCGCGGGGTTGCTGACGTCGGGCGGAGTGTTGGGGCTGGTGACGAAGTGAGTGTGGAACCGTAGACGTCCGCGGTCCCAACGTCCGCTTAACGCTCCACGAACATCGCGGCCGGGTGTTCCAGCATGCCTTTGACGCGCTGGATGAAAGCGGCGGCGTCATAGCCGTCGACGACGCGGTGATCGAACGAAGAGGAGAGGTTCATCATCTTGCGGATGACGATGGCGCCGTTCTTCACGGCGGGGCGCTCGACCAGCTTGTTGACGCCGATAATCGCGACCTCGGGGTGATTGATCACGGGCGTTGTGACGATGCCGCCGAGGGCGCCCAGCGACGTGATGGTGATGGTGGAGCCCGAGAGTTCATCCTTAGTGGCGGTGTTGTTGCGCACGGCGTTGGCGAGGCGCGAGACTTCGGCTGCGCAATCCCAGAGATCGCGCGCTTCGGCGTGGCGCACGACCGGGACGATGAGGCCGTTGTCAGTTTGCGTGGCGATGCCGATGTCGACGTTCTCGTGGCGATAAACGACGCCGTTGTCGTCGTCGTAGCGCGCATTGATCTGCGGGAAGTCCGGCAGGCAAAGCGTGAGCGCGCGCATGAGGAACGGGAGCAAGGTGAGTTTAGGCTGATCGCTGCGCTTCGCAGCGTTCAGGTGCTGGCGGAAGTCCTCCAGTTCGGTGAGGTCGCACTCTTCGACATAAGCGAAGTGCGGAATGCGGCGCTTGGCGTCCTGCATCTTCTCCGCGATCTTGCGGCGAAGACCGATGACCTTGACAGGCTCGATGC
>JAEWNX010000355.1 GCA_023461135.1 Pseudomonadota bacterium | reverse complement strand
CCTACAATGTGCACCCCCAACAGGCGCCGTGTCTCGATCGCGAAGATCATTTTCATGAAGCCGGAATTGAGCCCCATGATGTGACCGCGCGAAGTCTCGCGGAAGCGCGCGATGCCCGTCTCGTAAGGGATGCGCTTCTCGCGCACCTGCTCTTCGGTCATGCCGACGGTGGAAATCTCCGGCACGGAGTAGATGCCATACGGAAAAAATTCCGGCGGCGCGTGGGCAGGTTCATCGAATGCGTGACACGCAGCGATCCGCCCCTGCTCCATGGAAGTGGACGCAAGCGAGGGAAAGCCGATCACGTCGCCGACCGCGTAGATGTGCGAGACGTCGGTGCGGAACGTCGCCGGATCGACCGCGATGCGGCCACGCGCGTCAGCCGCTAGCCCGGCCGTCTCTAGGTTCAACTTCGCGGTCGAGCCGGTGCGGCCTGCCGCGAACAGCACCATCTCCGCGACGATCTGGCGATGATCCTCGAGTTGCACCAGGCACGCGTCAGGCCCAAGCTTCACAACGCTTTGCACCTTGCTGTTGAAGCGCAGGCTGACGCCGCGGTCGCGTAAATCGTGGATGAACTCGTCCACGAGCTCGCGATCGACGAAGCCCAGCAATCCCGGTCCGGGTTCGACCACAGTCACCTTCACATCGAGTGCGGAGAAAATGGTCGCATATTCGATGCCGATCACGCTGGCCCCGATCACGGCGAGCGAGCGCGGCAGACGCTTCAGTTCCAGGATCTCATCGGCATCGACAACGCTTTCGCCATCGAACGGGATGTGCGCCGGCCGATGCGGTTGTGTGCCAACTGCGATGATGATGCGGTCGCCGTGGAAATGGCGGACCTCGCCCGCCTCGCCCGTGACTTCGAGCGCATTCGGACCAAGGAAGCGCGCCGCGCCGGCGACCCACGTCACGCTATTGCGGGCGAACTGGTGCTCCAGCACCTCCACTTCGTGGTCGAGCGTGATCTGCAAGCGGCGGCGCAAATCTTCCGCCGTGATGTTTTCCTTGTTCCTGTGCGCGCGGCCATAGAAGCCGCGCTCGCGCCAGCCAGAAAGGTTCAGCACCGTTTCACGCAGCGTCTTCGACGGGATCGTTCCGGTGTGCACGCACACACCTCCCACGCGCCGCCCGCGCTCGACCACCAGCACGCTTCTCTTGAGCTTGGCGGCCTGCACCGCCGCGCGGCGCCCGGCGGGCCCCGAGCCGATGACGATCAGGTCATAGTGCTGCGCCATGCCCTGACGCTTGCGCTGCATCGCTGGCCAAGAAGTTAATGCAGCTTATGTCGGGACCAGCAGGACCCGTTCGTCCTATGGGCGGAACAGGAGAGACCCATGAGAAAGGTGATCGTCGGCGCGTTCGTTTCGATGGACGGCGTGATGCAGGCCCCCGGCGGACCGGAAGAAGACCCAACCGGCGGCTTCAAGTACGGCGGCTGGGTCGCCCCGCTTGCGGACAACGACCCGGTTTTCGGCGAGGAAGTCGGCGCGCTGTTCGGGCAACCGTACGACTTGCTGCTTGGGCGCAAAACCTACGAGATCTTCGCCGCGTACTGGCCGTTCGGCGAGAACGGACCGGACGCCGAGATCGCCAAGCAGTTCAATAGCATCACGAAGTACGTGGTCACACGATCCGGCGATGTCGATACAAGCTGGAACAAGACGGTCGTGCTGAACGACGCCGCCAAGGATGTCGCGAAATTGAAACAAGGCGACGGCCCGGCGCTGGTCACGCAGGGCAGCACAGAACTCGTGCATTCCCTGCTCGCCGCCGGCCTTGTCGATGAGATCCGCCTATTCACGTTCCCCGTGCTGCTCGGCAGGGGTAAGCGCCTGTTTGACCAGGGCAGCGAGCCGGCGTCGTTCAAATTGGCGCACAGCCGCATCTCGCCGACCGGCATGATCTCCGCGACCTACCTGCCGGATGGCGAAGTGAAGACGGGAAATTACGAACACCAGGCCCCCTCGCCGGCCGAGCGGGCGCGCCGCGAACGGATGAAGCGCGAAGGTTAGAGCGTGAAGCTGGCCAGGGTGCGGCCAAGATCGGACGCCGCCGAACTCCAGGCGTCCGAGATGCGGCCGACACCCGGCGCAATGATCTCGTCGTATTGGATTGACGCCATCGCCAGGACCATGAACGCCATCCCAGCCCAAAGGCGCAGTTGCGTATCACAGAGGCTCCGAAGCGTCGCCTTCACATTGTTGACCATGACGCGTCCCATGCCTAATCCCGCGTCAATCATTGCGCGTGAAGCGTAAACAAGTGCTTGCGAAAAAGTTTACGCAAGCGCGGAACGCAGTCCGCTTCAGAACAAAAAGCTGCGTTCGCTATTCGCCGCTCGGCTCTTTCGGCTTCCCTTCAAAGCCCGCCCAGCGGCCGAACATCTCCTCGGCGCGGCGCAGGTTCTTATCGAGCGAGGCCATCGTCTTGGCGAAGTCGCCCGCGTCGTCACCGCGCCAGGCGGCGCGCGCTTGACCGATGATTACACCGAGGCCTTGCGCGCGCGCTTGACCTGTCATCCCGTCGGCTTCCAATCCCGCCAGCGCCAGCACCCAGCGCGCGCAGCGCACATGGCGCTGGTGCGCAGCGGCGATCAGCGTGGGGTCGCGGTCCGCCCCCTGCTCCATCGCCAGCACCGCGGCGCGATGCGGCTCCATCGCCTCGAAGCGGCGCATGATCAGCTCGAACAAGCGGTCGCGCACGCTCTGGGTGGGGTCGAGCGCGTCCGCGCTG
>JAEWNX010000354.1 GCA_023461135.1 Pseudomonadota bacterium | reverse complement strand
GTGCAAGCCTATCAGGCCCAGCCATTCTAGGCCGGCCGGTTCACCGGCCGCCAGAGTCTGCCCGCGCCCGCGCGCTATCGCGAGCACGCGAAGTCCTTCATGCGCCAGGGCTTCATTAGCGGCGAGGATGTCAGCGCGCGTCTGATCGTCCAAACGCCGCACCGTTCGGCCGAAGCGCGCCGTTGAGCAGAGACCAAGCACTTGATGCGGAGCGCCCTTGACTGCGAGCAATGTCGCGTCGTCGGTTCGGTGCTCCGTCGCCATGTAGAGCCGGCGCTCAGAGCGGAGTAGCGTAGTCGTTCGCGGGTAGCGCTCGCGCGCCCTCTCAATGTCGATCCCCGCCGCAGCAGCCAAGTGTAGAAGCGCGCGCTCCGTGCCAGTGCCGGCTGAAGCCGCCTCGGCGTCGGACAGTGTCGCGTCGTTGCAGAGGGCCGCGATAGTTGCGATCGCTTTGATGCTGGATGGCGGCTTGTCGGCGGCGGAAATGTCATGCCGCTCCGCAGGCGTCTGAATCACAGCTGCGCGCATGCTGTTCTGTGTGAGGGTGCCTGTCTTATCCAGGCACAAGACATCGACATGGGCTGCGGTTTCGAGCACATTCACGTTGCGCAGGTACGCGCCTTCCGACGACATCGCCCGCGCGGCGATGGCTTTGGTTGAAGCAGCCAGAGCGGGAAGACCCTCTGGAATTGCCGACACAGCAAGCGCGATGGCGCTCTTGGCGATGGCCGCAACTGGTGCGCCTCGCAAGCCGAGCAGCATGGCGAGCACGCCGGAAGCGCCGAGGCATGCAAACGTCAGCCGTACCCCGAGCCGATCGAGTGCGCGCTCCATGGGCGGCTTGGGCGCGTGTTCGTTCTCCAGCATTTGTCGAACACGGCCTATCTCCGTTGCCGCGCCAGTCGCGGTGACGACTGCGACGCCCATGCCATTAGTCACGACACCGCCTCGATGGACCATCGTGCGCCGCTCCGCGAGCGGGGCGGGCGCTTTCACAAATACGTCCGCGTCTTTCTCAGCCGGAAAACTCTCGCCTGTTAGCGAAGATTCATCGATGAGGAGCGCATCCGCCTGGATGAGGCGCCCATCCGCAGGCACGGCGAATCCAGTCCTGAGCACAATCCAGTCGCCCGGCGCCACGCGTGAAGTGGGTACGCGTGTTTCGACGCCATGACGGAGCACCACTGCGTCCAGGTCAGTTTGCCGTGCAAGTCTGCGGATAAGGCGCGCGGTCCAGCTCTGCGTTGACGCGCCAATGCCCGCATTGAGCGCGACTACCCCAAGCGTCAGCATGGCGTCGAGCACACCCCCCGTCGCGAGTGAGAGCGCGGCGGAGCCCAACAACAAAGCGACAGGGGCCGATCTCAATTGCCCAGCGACGACGGCGACAGTGGAAGGCGCGGCAGGCTCCGCGAGGCGGTTTTCGCCGATGTGAATTAGGCGAACGCGCGCTTCATCGTCGCTCAAGCCTTGGGCGCTGGAAAATGCGTTGAGCACCTTCGCCGGCGCGAGGGCGTGCCATGGCTGGTGCCCATCCGCTGGCGCGGTCGCAGCCGGCGCCGTCAGGCCGCGGCGCCAGATCTCGCGCACGAGACTGGCCACGGCCTCAGCAGACAATGCCTGATCGTGCACCACAAGCAACGAGCCGGACCAGGGATTCTCTACAACGTCGCGCACGTGCGCGCGCGCGGCGACTCGCCGTGCGAGGGCGCCAAGGAGATCTGCGCGTCCCCGAAGCGGTTCGAGTCGTAGGCGCGTACGGCCAGCCAACGCATGGTGCACGCGCACATGTGGCCCGAGTCTATGGTCGAACGTCACATCGCGCTGTTCGAACGCGAGACTCGCGGGCATTAGACCGGCGGCGTCGTTTGCTCAGGCTCGACCACAGTCACCGCAGTATCGCGCCTCAGATCTTCAGCGACCTTGTGCGCCTGCTTTGCGCCCGCTTGCAGCGCCTCCGCAGCACCCTCGGCCCCCTTCGAAGCGGCCTCCGCCAGGAAGACCACCGCATGTCGCATTGCGACCTGCGCCTCCTGCCCAAAGTCCTTCAGCTTCTCCTTCATGGCGCCGGAATGTTCGGGCAGGTCCGCACGGATCGCCTTCGCCATGAGTCCAGCATGGACCTTGAAGGCTTCGAGCTGCTCAACCGCCTCGTCCACGTGCTTCTTCGCCTCGCCGGTCGCGTGCGTGGCGCCTGCTTCGAGGTTGTGCTTCGCCTTGTCGAGCTTCTGCTCAAGCGCCAATAGCGTCGTTTTCAAGCCTTCACAGAAATCAATCACAGCTTGGCTCATGAGGAGACCTCCTTGATGGCCATGCCTCCCACATACAGCGTGGAGATGTTTTGCGCCGGATCAAGACGCGCCGGCGGCAGCGGCCTTCAAGATCAAAATCCTCCCTGCTGTGGTTAACTGTTTCGGCGCCCGATCCGGGGTCTAATCCCCGGCCTAACGGGGCGCGCCGAATGTCATATGAGATCGAGTGGGGTGACGCCCCGCAATCGGCCCGCTTGCGCTCAATCAATTCCCCCGACTGCTTTCCGATTACGTTTCTTAGGACTGCCGGCCAGCGGCGTCCGAAGCCGGCGCCTTGATGGACACCTCCTCCACCGTCCCCCCGCCCGAGAGGTGAAAGCCAAGGCGCCGGCCGGCACGCGACGCCGCAGGCTCGTCGACTGCTGAGCGTTCCGTATCATGAAGCAACTTATCTTCGCTGCTGAGGTCGGTGTCGGGTCCAGATCGCTGCCGGGAATGCTCGCCGTGCCGCAGAATGCGCGCGGGCTCATCATCTTTGCCCATGGCAGCGGCTCCAGCCGCCTTAGCCCGCGCAACGCCCATGCGGCGGGCGTGCTTCAACGACGTGGGTTTGCGACCCTGTTGTTCGATCTGCTCACGCCTGACGAAGCCGCCGACCGGCGCAACGTGTTCGACATCGACTTGTTGGCGCGCCGCGTGATCGAAGCCGTTGATTGGGCGCGCGCCGATGCGCGAATCAGAAGCATGGCCATCGGCCTTTTCGGCGCGAGCACGGGCGCAGGCGCCGCCCTTGCCGCTGCCGCAGCACGTCCGAGCGAGGTCGCCGCTGTCGTTTCACGCGGCGGGCGGCCCGACCTTGCGGGCGCCGCCCTCGAACGCGTGCGGTCGCCCACTCTGCTGATCGTCGGCGGAGACGACACCGACGTCATCGCGCTCAATCGCGCCGCCCAGACGAAGCTGCGATGTGAGAGCAAGCTCGCCGTCGTGCCGGGCGCGGGCCATCTGTTTGAGGAGCCGGGAACGCTGGATCAGGCGCTCGCCGCGGCGTCCCACTGGTTCGAGGCACACATCATCAAAGGAGGGGGCGATCAGCATGCTGCCGTTTCCTGACCGCGCCGCCGCTGGCCGTGCGCTGGGAACAGAACTCCAAAGGCGCGCGCTGGAAGCGCCGGTCGTTTATGCGCTGCCCCGAGGCGGCGTGCCTGTGGCGGTCGAAATAGCCAAAACGCTGTCAGCGCCTTTGGATCTGCTGCTCGTGCGCAAGATAGGCGTGCCGGGTCACGAAGAGTGGGCGGCAGGATCTATTGTCGATGGAGAGCGGCCGGACATCATCCTCAATAGCGATGTCATGCAAGCAGTCGGTTTGAGCCAGGCCGATATCACCCAGGCAGCGGGGCGGCAACTGCGCGAGATTGAACGGCGCCGCGCGATCTATGCGCCGGGACGTGCGCCCGTCTCCGCGAAAGGCAAGACCGCAATCCTGGTCGATGACGGCGTCGCCACAGGCGCAAGCATGAAAGCGGCGATCGCGGCAGTGCGCCGGCGAGCGCCCAAGCGCGTTGTCGTCGCCGTGCCTGTCGCGTCCCCAGAAACCGCAACCGAACTTGCGGCGTTGGCAGATGAAGTCGTCGTCCTCGCGGCCCCTGCCAACTTCCGCGCGGTTGGCCTCTATTACGAAGACTTCCATCAGCTGGAGGATGCAGAAGTTGTGCATCTGCTGAGGGCGCAGAGCGATGCGATGCGCCCGCGAGCCAGCGGAGAAGAGTGATGCAGCTCACGGACCCGCATGCAGAACTCGCCGACCTCGTGCATCTGAAGTCCGAGGCGCTGCCCGATCTTGATGAGCCTGCGGCGTTTGCGGCCTTCTTCGATCGCTTCGCCGACGCGCGCGTCGTGCTCCTGGGAGAGGCGACGCACGGGACTTCTGAATTCTATCGCGCCCGCGCGGCCATCACCCGCCGGCTGGTTGAGGAGCACGGCTTTCGCATCCTGGCCATAGAAGGCGATTGGCCCGATGCGGCCGAGCTCGACCGTTATGTCCGCGCCCATGGCCGTTGGGGCGAGCGCAATGCGTTCGTTAATTTTCCGCGCTGGATGTGGCGCAATCGCGAGTTCGCCGCTTTGCTGCGGCAGTTGCGCGCTTGGAACGAGGGACACGACCACGACGACTAGGTCGAAGTGCGCGGCCTGGACGTCTACAGCCTCCATCATTCCGTTGACGAAGTGCTTGCTTACCTCGATCGCGTCGACCCTGAAGGCGCGCGCTCAGCGCGCCGCCGTTATGGCTGTATCTCGCCTCACCTTGAACGCCCGCAAGTCTATGGCGCCGTCGCCACGCGCACGGGACGGAGCTGCGAGGATGCGGTGGTCGAACAATTGGTGGCGGTGCTCGAAAAGCACTTGGAGTACGCGCACGCCGACGGCGAGGCTTATTTTGACGCTGAGCAGAATGCACGCGTGGTCTGCGCGGCTGAGAACTATTACCGCGCGATGTATCGAGGCTCGGTCGAGAGCTGGAATCTTCGCGACGGGCACATGTTCAATACCTTGGAGCGGCTGTTGCAGCTCAAAGGCCCGGCGGCAAAAGCCATCGTGTGGGCCCACAACTCCCACATTGGCAATGCGGCGGCCACCGCGATGGGTGAAAGCGGCGAGTTCAATATCGGCCAACTGGCGCGCGCGAAGTTCAGGGACAAGGCTGTCTCGATCGGCTTCTTGACCGATCGCGGGCGCGTCATGGCCGCCGACGATTGGGGCGCGCCGCCGCAGATCAAGAGCGTCATCCCGTCTCGCGCGGATTCGTGGGAGCGCATCTTGCTGGACGCTGGAAGGCCGCGATCGCTGATCTCCTGGCGCGGCGACGCCAGATTGAGCGATGCACTTTCTGTGCGCCGCTTGGAGCGCGCCATAGGCGTCATCTATCAGCCTGAAACCGAGCGCTGGAGCCATTACTTCGATGCGCATCTGTCACGCCAATTCGACGCCACGGTCTGGTTTGAGGAAACCAGCCCCGTAACGCCGCTGCCGGGGGCTGCCGCGGAGGGCGCGCCTGACATCTATCCGTTTGGCGTCTAAGGCGTGCTCGACGAAAGCCTGAGGAAATTTGAGCCCGCCTCAAGACTCCAGTCCCGCTTTCTTGCCTTCGAGAGCGGCTTCGATTGGTTCGCGCGCTTCGGCGAGCACGAGCCCCACGAAAGGAAGCGCGATTGTGATCTATGCGCGTGTTCCCACGCAGCGCGCGGAATCCGACGCGCTTGACTCGCGATGCGCGCGCGCGCGGCAAAGCGTCCTCCGATTGAACACGCAAGGCTATTTTGGCGCTCCTGGCGCGTCGCGAGTTTGAGGGGAATCAAATGCTTGGAGTGGCGCTTATGTCACTGGAATTCGCGGGCTGGTGAGGTCGCCGAGGAAGTGGTGATGATCGAGGCGCCTCTGCGCGCGCTAGTGACGAAAGGCGAACTCGCCCTGCGTTTGCCGACTGGCCGATGGCTCGCGCTGGGCGGCGGCCATGCAGAAACGGCCGCCCTTGCCATCGCCATTCGCGATCATCGCACGCTCAGGCGCATCATCTCCGATCCCGCCCTTGCTGTCGGAGAAGCCTACATGGAAGGCGCGCTCACGATCGAGCGGGGGGACCTCTACGAGTTCTTGGCGTTCGCCACGCGAAATCTGCCAAGCGCCAAGCGCACCGCGGCGCGCGCAACAGGGAATGGGCGAGTTCGGGCCAGGCGCAATGTCGCCCACCATTATGACTTGTCCGGTGAACTCTATCGCCTCTTCCTGGACGCTGATCGACAATACTCCTGCGCATATTTTCGTGAGCCGGGGATGAGTCTCGAGGCCGCGCAGGCGGCCAAGAAGCGCCACATAGCGGCGAAGCTCTGTCTACGGCCCGGTCATCGCATTCTCGACATCGGGTGCGGCTGGGGCGGCTTGGCGATGACCTTGGCGAAGGATCACGGGGCGGAGGTGTTTGGTGTCACGCTCTCGGCCGAGCAGCTTGCCGAGGCGCGAGGGCGCGCAGTGGGGCAGGGGCTGCAGCAACGGGTGCATTTTGAACTCAAGGATTATCGCGACGTTGAGGGCAGTTTCGACCGCATCGTGTCGGTTGGCATGTTCGAGCATGTCGGTCCCCAGGATTATCAGACATTCTTCAATGCGATTGCGGGCCTGCTTGCCGAGCGCGGGGTGGCCCTCCTGCACACGATCGGGACAAGCGCTGAACCGAGGCCGAACAATGCCTGGATCGAAAAGTACATCTTTCCGGGCGGCCACATCCCGGCGCTGTCCGAGATTGCGCCGGCCATTGAGCGGTCTGGCCTGATACTTACGGACCTCGAAGTCCTTAAACTCCACTACGCCGATACCTTGAAGGCGTGGAGAGAGCGCTTCACCCTGAACCGAGAGCGCGTGCGCCGAATCTACGACGAGCGTTTCTGCCGCATGTGGGAGTTCTACTTGGCCGGCGCTGAAGCCGGCTTCCGAGACGGCGCACTCGTCGTGTTTCAGCTACAGTTGGCAAAGCACCGCGCATCGATGCCGCGTACGCGAGATTACATCAGCCATTTCGATCTCGCGGCGCCGCAAGCTGTCGCCGCGGAGTAGGGGGCCACGGAGTCGGCGCGCGGCCGAGCCTCATTTGCGCTCGAAGAATTGAACGGTCGTGACCGAGACGCACGGTCCTCTCAAAGGCCGGCGTGTGATACGAGGCCGCTAACCGGACTGCGCGTCTTACTATGCGACCAAGCCACTGCGAGCGGGTGCACGAAACTGAGCCCGAGTGACTGCGAGTGTAATAAAGTTCCACCCATAAGGTCGCGCATGGTGGTGCGATGGAGTGCTCAAGCGTTTGATCTAGCCGGCGTCGTCGAGAATATCCTCTTCGTGCCGCACTAGGATTTCGGCGATGGCGAGGGCGCCGGCAGTAAGGTCTCCGCGCTCGCGCACCACCAAGTCCGAGTCGCCGTGCGCCCAGATGGCGGCTTCGCTGAGGTCGCGATAGGTCGGCCGGACTGAAAGGATTTCAGCGATGACAGTGTCTTCCACCTCGCCCAGCACATGACGGACGTCTTCGAAGGTCGCGAAGCGGGAAGGGTCTGAGGCGGCGGTGCGTGCGTCCATGGGAATCTACCTGCGGTCCATAAAGCTGAGCAGATTGGCGAAGATTGCGATGGAGGCGCCGGTGATGGCGCCAAAGGCGATCATAAAGCCCACATTGTAGAGAGGCGCCGCCGGGCCCCGCTCGCTCGTCTGGAAAAGGAGACTGCGGAGGTCCGGTGACAACGGCAGTACGCCGGCGGCCTCGGTGGTCCACAAGATGATGAGGAGAAACGCGGTCACCGCCGCGCCAACGACCAATGCATGAACCACATTCATTCGGTGCGGCCGAGCCGCGATGCTGGTTGTGGTCACCGCCGTCTCCTTTGCCCGGTATTTTTGCGCTGAGCAGCGTGAGCATGGTTTGATCTTGATCAACCTTGAACCACGTCGGGTAGTGATGGTTGGAGACAATGCTCGCCATGCGCCTTGCTCGGCCTGGCGCGCCGTTGCGCGTTGAGGAAATGCCCGACCCCGCGCCGCAACCGGGCGAGGTTCGCATTCGCGTCAGCGCGTGCGGCGTCTGCCGGACGGACCTTCACGTCGTCGACGGTGAGTTGCCCACCAGACGCTCGCCAATCACGCCCGGGCACGAGATCGTGGGAATTGTTGATTGCATAGGCGTCGGCGTGAGCGAGCTTGGAATAGGAGAGCGTGTCGGCGTCGGGTGGCTCGGCGGCGTTTGTGGCGCGTGCAGCTATTGCGCCGCTGATCGCGAGAATCTGTGCGATGCGCCGGAATTCATGGGCTACACGCGCGATGGCGGCTTTGCCACGCATGTCCTCGCTGACGCGCGCTTTCTCTACAAGCTGCATGTGAACGCCCTAGAGCCGTCGCGTGACGGCCCGCTGCGCGAGACGCTTCACATCGGCCTTATTGCAGAGTGTTGTGCCTGGTTGCAGCAGCGCCGCTGCGCCTGCGGCGAGCGCATAGCGAAAGGCCGTCTCGATCTGGTCGCCGCGCACGAGCGACCACACGCAGCCTGCCAAGAAGCTGTCGCCGGCGCCCACCGAACTGACAACCGACGCTTTGATTGCTTCCGCGGTCCAGACTTCGTCTCGCGTAGCCAAGAGCGCCCCCTCGGCGCCCCGGCTGACCGCCACGATCTCCGCCTTTCCCGATCGAATGATGGTTCGCGCTGCCTCGACCACATCCGCTTCCGCGTTGAGCGGCGCATTGGTCAGTTCGCGAAGTTCGCGAAGGTTCGGCTTCACGAGGTAGACGCCTTCTTCCAGCGCCCATCGCAGGGCCTCGCCGGATGCATCAAGTACGAACCTTGCCCCATTGCGCTTGGCTAGGACAGCAAGGCGGGCGTACGCATCAGCAGGCGCGCCCGAGGGCAAGCTGCCGCTCACGACGATGTAACGTGCAGCTCCTGCCGATACGCTGGCGTAGCAGGCGTCGAGTTCATCGGAGCTAAGGGGCGGGCCAGGCAAAACGAAACGAAACTCGTTCTGGCTTGCCTCTTCGCGCACGGTGAAACTCTCTCGGGTGACGCCATCGATTGGCGTGATGCGAGCGCGAAGACCTTCTTCGCGAACGAGACGCTGCAAGAAATCGCCAATGGGACCGCCCGCAGGAAAGGCGGCTTCGACATCGCCGCCTAAGCGGTCGATCACGCGGGCGACATTTATTCCACCACCGCCAGGATCACGCCGTTCTGGGTTGCAGCGGAGCTTATGCGCCGGTGCAAGCTGTGGGACGGATGTATAGACATCAACGGCGGGATTAAGTGTGACTGTGAGAATCGCCGGCATGCGCCGCTAACGCCACACGACGGCGCCGACCAGCATGCAGATGCGGCCATCTCCCCACATCGGAAGCAGAATGCGGGAGTAGTCGCCGCCTCGATAGTAAGTGGGTCTCGCGCTCTCAACGGTCGCTTCAGCTTGCGATTCCAGAAAGTCGAAGGGCGAGCGCCGCGCCGTTTCATGGAGAAAGAGGTCGCGCACATCCTCGCCATAGCGTTTCACAAGGTCGCTGCCGAGGAGGCCGCTGTAGCGGAAGCGGTTGGGCTTATCGAAGACGTCTAAGACCAAGAGGCGTGCGGACAGGTGCGCGACAGCGGGAGGCGCGAAGTCGTCTCCAAACGGCATGTCGTTGTTGCCGCGGACGAGCGAGGCCCAATATTTGCGCAGGCCCTCAAGTTCCGGCTCGATGTCCCTCAAGGGGAAGGGCGTCACAGCGTCGGCCATTGTCGGTCTCCACATGCGGGGCCAGCGGCTCCGCGTGTCTGTGGCGCATCAGACCATACTTCGGCTCTTCGGCCTTGATCGGGCTCAATCGCCGAGGCGGAATCGCCTTGAGCCAACGCAATGCAAGGAAGCGCCCGGCGTGGGATCGGTGCACCCAAAGGGAACGCCCATGTCAGACGAGCGAGATTACATCATCTGGTTCGATGCGCCGAGCCAGCCGGAGCCGGCTCGTGTGGGCGGCAAGAACGCCTCACTCGCGGAAATGGCGCGCAGTCTGCCCAGCATACGCACGGCGCCGGGATTTGCGCTGACAACAGAGGCCTATTGGGCTTTCGTGGACGCGAACGGCTTGCGTGGACCACTGAGCGCCGCGCTTGCCGACCTCAAGTCAAAGCCGGTGAGCGACGTGGGCGAGCGCATTCGCGCGCTTTTCTTACAAGGCCGCTGGCCCGCCGCGGTGGACCAATCTTTGCGCCGCGCTTACAGCGAATTCTGCAGGCGGAACAAAAAAGAAAACGCCAGTGTCGCCGTGAGGTCGAGCGCAACGGCTGAGGATTTGCCTACTGCAAGCTTTGCAGGCCAACTCGAGACCTATCTCAACGTTCGCGGAGAGGAGGCGCTGCTGGACGCGGCCAGACGCTGTCTTGCGTCGCTGTTCACGAATCGCGCCATCGCCTACCGAATCGCGCACGGATTCGATCACATGAAGGTGGCGCTATCGGTGGGCGTGCAAGCGATGGTGCGATCGGACCTCGCCAGCGCCGGCGTCATGTTCTCGATCGATACCGAAACCGGCTTCGACAAGGTCGTGGTCATCGACGCAGCTTGGGGTTTGGGCGAGAACGTCGTCCAAGGCGCCGTCGATCCCGACCGGTATGAAGTGTTCAAGCCGTTGCTCAGCGATCCATCCCTAATTCCGATCATGGAGAAGAAGGGTGGCGGCAAAGAGATCAAGATGATCTGGGGCGAGGGCGGAAAGGTGACGCGCAACGTCGCCACAACGCCGAAGGAGCGCGCCGCATTCGCGCTGACAGACAGCGAGATTCTTCAGCTCGCGCGTTGGGCTTGCGTGATCGAGACACATTACGGCCGGCCGATGGATATGGAATGGGCCAAAGATGGAGAAACCGGCGAGCTGTTCATCGTACAGGCGCGGCCAGAGACCGTGCAGTCGCAAAGGCAGATGGGCGTGCTTCGATCCTATCGCTTACGTTCGAAGGGCAAGCTGCTCGTGAAAGGCCTCAGTATCGGCGAAGCTATTGCTACAGGGCCGGTTTGCCGCATCGATAGCGCCGAGGGGATCGCACGCTTCACCGACGGCGCAGTCCTGGTCACAAAGACAACGGACCCGGATTGGGTGCCGATCATGAAGCGCGCGGCGGCGATCGTCACGGACCACGGCGGGCGCACCTCGCACGCGGCGATTGTGAGTCGAGAACTCGGGCTGCCAGCGGTCATCGGCGCGAGCAACGCGACCGACGTCCTGCGCGATGGCCAGATTGTAACCGTATCGTGCGCCGAAGGCATCGACGGTTTCGTATACGAGGGCGCCGCTGGCGTGGAAGTAAGCGACATTGACGTCGCCAGTGTGCCGAAGACCTGGACTCAAATCATGCTCAATCTCGCCGATCCCGCGGCAGCCTTCCGCTGGTGGCGATTGCCTGCCGACGGCATTGGGCTGGCGCGCATGGAGTTCGTCATCAGCAATCACATCAAGGCGCATCCGATGGCCTTGCTCGGCTTCGATACATTGAAGGATGAAGCGGCCAAGCGGGCGATCGCGGAGATGACCGCCGGCTTCGCCGATAAGGGAGAGTATTTCGTCGACAAGCTCGCGCGTGGCCTGGCGCGCATTGCCGCCGCGGGATGGCCAAACCCGGTGATCATTCGCACCAGCGACTTCAAAACGAACGAGTATGCGCACTTGGTCGGCGGCGCCGCCTTCGAGCCGAAGGAAGAAAATCCGATGCTCGGACTGCGAGGAGCGTCGCGCTACTACTTGCCGATTTACCGCGACGGTTTCGCGCTCGAGTGCCGGGCGCTGAAGCGTCTTCGGGAGGAGATGGGCTTCACCAATGTCATAGTGATGATCCCATTCTGCCGCTCCCCCAAAGAAGCGGATCGTGTGCTCGAAGTGATGGCCGAGAACGGTTTGAGACGCGGCGAGAACGGATTGAAGATCTACGTGATGTGCGAGATTCCCTCGAACGTCATCTTGGCGGAAGCGTTTGCGAGCCGCTTCGATGGTTTCTCGATCGGCAGCAACGACCTGACCCAGCTCACATTGGGTGTTGACCGCGATTCCGCTGAGCTGAAGGAATTGTTCGACGAACAAGACGAGGCGGTGCGCCGGCTGATCGGCGACGTAATCCAGGAGGCGCATAGACACGACGTGAAAGTCGGGCTTTGCGGACAGGCGCCGAGCGATCATCCGGAGTTCGCCGCCTTCCTGGTGGAGTACGGAATCGACTCGATCTCGGTGACGCCGGACAGCTTCGTCGCCGTCAAGCAGCAAGTCGCCAAAGCAGAAAGGCTGGCAGCGAAGGCCGTGTTTCCGGGCGCCGCCTAGACCAGCGCATCTCCGCGAATAGGCGCTGGCACGAAACGTGGGCGACCGGTCCTCGGTGCGCCTAGGACCAGCAGGAAAAAAGGCCCTCCTGCGTCCCGAGACGATCCCCATTTGCGCCGGATCAAGGCCAGCGGTGTGAGTCCTGCTTGAAATGCTTGCCATAGTGCTGGGCCCTTCGGGGGTTGGCGCTTCTTGTCTCGATGGAGGAAAATATGGCCTCAACGGAAGTTACCAAGACTCAAGAAAACGGGGCGCGCCTCGCTCGGCGGACAACGCCCTTCACCGCGCTTCAGCAGGAGATCGAACGCGTTTTCGACAACTTCGGCACGTGGCGCGGTTTCGACATGACGGCGTTCACCCCCAGCATGGAGGTCACTGAGACGGACAAGTCGATCGAAGTGACGACCGAGCTGCCAGGCATTGACGAGAAGGATCTGGACATCAGCCTCTCGAACGACGTGCTGACGATCCGCGGCGAGAAGCGGGCCGAGAAGGAAGAGAAGAACAAGTCCTATCGCCTGGTGGAGCGCAGCTATGGCTCCTTCGAGCGCTCGTTGGCGCTGCCGCCCGGCATCGACACCGGCGCCATCAAGGCGAGCATGGACAAGGGCGTCCTGAAGATCACGCTGCCGAAGCCGGCGACGGCGCAGGCGCAGAAGATCAAGATCGCGCCGAACTAAGAGGAAGCGGCGCCGGAAGGCTCGTGCCATCCGGCGCCCGCGACGTCATCGCGAGCAACAGAACGACACCGACCTTCGCTCGAACGCAGAAAGTCGATTCACGAGAGATTTGAGCAGGATCAAAGGAGAGGGCTCGTAACCCGTTAGCGTCACCTTCGCTGCATGCAGCCGCCTCGCGCCTCGGCTGTCGCTGCCGGCCTCAGCACACCGCCGTCCCCCCACCGGTGCTCAGGCTGACCGACAGCTGAGGCGCACACGCTTTCAGCAGCGGAGATGCCACCGTGACGGACGCTGTACAAATAGAGTCGCCCGCTCCAGTACTTGTCGAGCGCCGTCCGCGCTTGGGGCGAGCGATGGGCGGCGTTGCGGCAGAAGTTGCGGGCAGAGCGGGTCCGCGATTTGGACGAACCCACTAGGTGACCAATATCTGAGCTTGCGATGACACAAGCAGTGCTCCCCGACGGCATTCGCCGCGTCTTCGTGTGGGACGCGCCAGTGCGGCTCTTTCACTGGCTGCTGCTCGCGTTAATCGCGGTCGCCTGGTTTACCGGCGAAGGTGAGGGTTCTGCGGCCTCCATCCATCGTCTTGCAGGCGAGGCGATAGCCGGGCTCCTCGTGTTCCGCATCGTTTGGGGATTTGTCGGCGGCGAGCACGCCCGGTTTGCCGACTTTGTGGCGGGACCTGCCGCGATAGTCGCGCACGTTCGCGACCTCGCCTCATCAAGGCCGAAACGGCGCCTTGGACACAATCCACTTGGCGCTCTGGCGGTGGTCCTGCTGCTTCTCAACATCGCCGTTATCGTATTCACCGGACTCTTCAGCGGCGGTGACGACAACGCCGGTCCTTTCGCCGGCGTCTGGGGCCTCGAACTCTCCGAGGCGCACGAGATCGCTTTTCGAGTGCTGCAAGCGCTCGTGGTTGTGCACGTACTTGGCGTGGCAGTCGAAACCTTGAGGGCCAGGGACGCCCTTGTTCCGGCGATGATCACAGGCTGGAAGCGCCGCGGGAAAGATGAGCCAGGGAC
>JAEWNX010000353.1 GCA_023461135.1 Pseudomonadota bacterium | reverse complement strand
GCCTTTCACCGTGGCGTCGTTGGCGACGATCATCACTTCGCGGCCAGAGACGCGGCCGACGCCGGTGATGATCCCGGCCGCGGGCGCTTCGCCGTTGTAAAGATCGTAGGCCGCGAGCGCGCCGACTTCGAGAAACGGCGCGCCGGGATCGAGCAAACGCTCGACGCGCTCGCGCGGCAGCAGCTTGTTGCGCTTGGTGTGGCGCTTGCGGGATTCTTCCGGGCCGCCGAGTGCGGCATGCGCGGTGCGCTCGCGCAGCTGCTGCGCCAAGCCGCGATGATGCGCGGCGTTCTTGGCGAAGGCTTCGGAGTTTGGGTCGATGTTGGATTTGAGTTTCATTTAATCGATCTTAGCCCGCGTCTTTAGGAAAGAGAGATACTTCGGATCGTCAGACTGGAAGATCTCTTCGCCGGCGCCCATGTACGCGCGCATCAATTCGTCGGCCGCACGATCAGATTCGCCAAGCTCGAAACAGGCTTGGCCTAGGCGGAAGTGTATGAACGGATTCCCGATCGCACCAGGGCAATGCATGGCGTCGCTCAACGCGTCTCGAGCCGCTTGAAATCTCTGGGCGGCGAAATGTGTGTCACCGACTGCGGCGAGCAGCCATGTTGTGGCCTCCCACTCCTGCCAGGGCTCTGGCAAAAGTCGAAGCGCGGCCGCGTACTTCGCTAGCGCGGCGTCGTGTTCACCTCGTTCTGCGTGTGCATCGCCTTCGGCGCTAAGCGATTGCACTTGATCGTGGATCGCCTCCGACAGTTCATCCGCCACCAATGATCTCCCGGCCGATCAGAAAACGCCGGACTTCGTTGGTGCCGGCGCCGATGTCGTAGAGCTTAGCGTCGCGCAGGAAGCGCTCAACGGGGAAGTCTTTGGTGTAGCCCGCGCCGCCGAGGGCTTGGATGGCTTCGAGGCCGGTGCGCACGGCGTTTTCGGAGGCGAACATGATGGCGCCGGCGGCGTCGTGGCGTGTTGTCTTGCCAGCGTCGCAGGCGCGCGCGACGGCGTAGACGTAGGCGCGCGAGGCGTTGAGCGCGACAATCATGTCGGCGACCTTGGCCTGGATGAGCTGGAACGAGCCGATCGGCTTGCCGAATTGTTTGCGCTCGCGGACGTAGGGCAGCACGACATCGAGGCACGCTTGCATGATGCCGAGCGGGCCGGCGGCGAGCACGGCGCGTTCGTAGTCGAGGCCGCTCATCAGCACGGCGACGCCGCGGTTGAGGCCGCCCATGACGTTCTCTTCCGGCACTTCGCAATCTTCGAACACGAGTTCGCCGGTATCCGAGCCGCGCATGCCCATTTTGTCGAGCTTCTGGCCGGTGCTGAAGCCTTTCCAGCCGCGTTCGATGATGAAGGCGGTGATGCCGCCGGAGCCCGCGCCGGGTTCGGTCTTGGCGTAGACGACGAGCGTGTTGGCTTCGGGCGCGTTGGTGATCCAGAACTTCGTGCCGTTGAGCACGTAGCGGTCGCCCTTCTTCTCCGCGCGCAATTTCATGCCGACGACATCGGAGCCTGCGCCCGCTTCGCTCATGGCGAGCGAGCCGATGTGTTCGCCGCTGATGAGCTTGGGGAGATATCTCTGCTTCTGCTCCTTCGTCGCCCAGCGGCGGATCTGGTTGATGCAGAGATTGGAGTGCGCGCCGTAGCTGAGGCCGATCGAGGCGCTGGCGCGGCTCACCTCCTCCATCGCGACGACGTGTTCGAGGTAGCCGAGGCCTAGGCCGCCATCCTCTTCGGCGACGGTGATGCCGTGCAGGCCAAGCTCGCCCATCTCGGGCCAAAGCTCGCGCGGGAATTTGTTTGTCTCGTCGATCTCGGCGGCCATGGGCGCGATGCGCTCCGAAGCGTAGCGGCGCGTCGTCTCGCGGATCGCATCGGCGGTTTCGCCAAGCTGGAAATCGAGTTGATAGGAATCGCTCATAGGGGCCTCCCGACCCTTCTACGTGTGAGCCGGATTATTTAATTGATTTGCCGCGCCAATAGAAATTGAACGTTGCGAACAAAACTGATAGATATGGTCTATGGATCGCTATCTGCTGCGCTACTTTCTGGCGGTGGCCGAGTTGGGCTCGTTCTCCAAGGCGGCGGCCAAGACCAACGTCACCCAGCCCACGCTCTCGGTCGGCATCGCCAAGCTGGAGGAGCAGGTCGGCGCGCGGCTGTTCGAGCGCACGACACGGCGGGTTTCGTTAACGCCGGCGGGGAGCCGGTTTCTGGTTCACGCGCGGCGCATCGCGCAGGAATACGAGGCGGCGCTGCGCGAGGTGTCCGAAGTGCCGCAGCTGAGGCGCATGCGCGCCGGCGTCCTCTCAACCATTCCCGCGCGCGATCTTGAACGCGTGGTGGCGCATCACGCCAAGAATGCGGGCGGCGAAGCGTTGGAGATCCTCGACTCTACCGAGCGAGACATCGCCAACCGGCTCTCGGATGGGCGCCTCGACGCGGCGATTACGATCCTCAGGCCAGGGCTCGAAAGCTTTGCGCAGGAGAAGCTGCGCACCGAACCTTATGTGTTGTTCGTCGGCGCCGACCACAAACTGTCGGGGGTGGAGTCCATCGAAGGCGGCGAGCTGGCGGGCGAGACGATGATCGTGCGCCGGCAGTGCGAGGGGCTGCCTGAGATCAGCCGCTACTTCACAACGCGCGACGTACGCCCCTTCTTCAGCCTGCGCACGCTGAGCGACGATCGAGCCATGAGCATGGTGGCGGCCGGGCTGGGCGTTACGGTCGCGCCGTCCAGCTTCAGGCGGGCTGGTTTGGCGGCGGTGAAGCTCACTGGCTTTGAGCTGAGCCGCGAGGTGGGGCTGGTGTTTTCTGATCGTCTGCGTGCGCCCTCGGGCGCGTTTGTCGACGCGGTACGCGCGACTTACGGCGCTGGCCGCAGCGATGTTTCGCGGAGGACGAAGGTCGTCGCAAAGTAAGGTAAACGCTAACCACGCGCGTTGTGGCGGTTCCCCGAAAATGTTACGGTAAAGGAACGTCGGGTCTCGTCAGGGTGTTTTAGGGTTATGGCGCCTCCAGCTCGTCCCATATGGACTGGGCAAATCCGGCTCGCCTTGGTGGCGCTGCCGGTGAAGCTCTATTCCGCGCTCGACGCGCGCGAGAAGATTTCGTTCAACCAGATTCACGAACCTTCCAAGCAGCGCATCCGCTACGAAAAGGTCGCGCCGGGCGTTGGCGCCGTGGACAAGGACGAGATCGTCAAAGGCTACGAATACTCGAAGGGCCGCTACGTGCTTTTCTCGGACGAGGAGTTCGACGCGCTGAAGGTCGAGTCCAAGAAAACGTTGGACATGATCCAGTTCGCGCCGGCCGACACGATCGACCCGATTTATTTCGACAAGCCGTACTACGCCCTGCCCGATGGCAAGCTGGCGGACGAGCCCTATCGCGTCGTGCGCGATGCGTTGCGCAACACGAAGACAGTCGGCCTCGGCCAGATCACGATGCGCGGGCGCTCGTACATCGCGGCGGTGAAGCCGTATGAAGACGGGCTCGTGGTCGAGACGGTGCACTATGCCGAGGAAGTGCGCGCCGCGAAGAACTTTTTCGACGACCTGCCCACCGGCAAGCTGGACCAAGACCTGGTCGATCTTGCTGAAGAGCTTATCGCGCGCAAGAAAGCCAAGTTTGATCCCACCAAGTTTGAGGACGAATACGCGATTGCGCTCGAGCGCCTGGTAAAGAAGAAGATTGAGCGCCACGGCGAACTGGTGCTGGAAGATCAGGAAGAGCCGTCGGTCGATTACGGCGACAACGTCGTCTCCCTTGTCGATGCGCTGAAGAAGTCGCTGTCGAAGAAGGCCGAGATCGTCGAGCCGAAGGCGAAAAAAGCTCCCGCGAAGCAGAAAGCCGCGGCCGAAACCGTGCGGTCACCGCGCGCGAAGGCGCCGGCGAAAAAGCGCGCGAAGAAGTAAGCGCAATGCACGGCGATGGCGCGTAAGGCTTCAGGGGCGCCAAAGGCGGTCGCGGGCGATCTCGCCGAGTACAATCGCAAGCGCGATTTCAAGAAGACGAACGAGCCCGCCGGCGGCGGGCTGAAAAGCGCGGGCGGCATGTTCGTGGTGCAAAAGCATGCGGCGACGCGTCTGCACTACGATTTCAGGCTTGAGCACGAAGGCGTGCTGCTGAGCTGGGCGGTGCCGCAAGGGCCGAGCTACGACCCGGCGGTGAAGCGCCTCGCGATGCGCACGGAGAACCATCCGCTCGAATACGGCTCGTTCGAGGGCGTCATTCCGAAGGGCGAGTATGGCGCGGGCGCGGTGATTATCTGGGACACAGGCGCCGTGAAGTGGGTGATGGACCCGGAAGAGACGCTGAAGAAGGGCGAGCTGAAGTTCATCCTCGATGGCGAGCGGCTGAAGGGCGAATTTCATCTGGTGAAGATCAAGCCGCGCGAAGGCGAACGCGGCGATCCGTGGCTCTTGTTCAAGTCGAAGGATGCGTTCGCTGGGAAGGAAGATCCGGTCGCGCGGCATGACACCAGCATCGTGTCAGGGCGCACGATCGAGGATGTGCGTGCGAATGCCGGTTCGCGCGTGTGGACGCGCAAGGGCGAACAGAAACCGCGTGCGGCCAAGCCGCCGAAATGGGAGTTCGTGGAGCCCGCGCTGGCGACGCGCGAGGAGAACGCTCCAAAAGGCGACAACTGGATTCACGAGATCAAGTATGACGGCTATCGGCTGTTGGCTTCAATTTCCGGCGAAGCGGTGCGGCTCTACACGCGCAATGGGCTCGACTGGACGGGGCGTTTTCAGACCATCGCCGACGCGCTGGCGAAGCTTGGTTTGAAAGACGTCATGCTCGATGGCGAAGTTGCCGTCGCGCACGCCAGCGGCAAGACGGATTTCTCGTCGCTGCAGCGTTCGTTGGAAGCCGGCGTAGCGAAAGGCGTGTCCTACTTCGCGTTCGACATCCTATTCGAAGGCGCCAAGGATTTGCGCAAACTGCCGCTGATGGAACGCAAGGCGCGCCTGGAGAAAGTGCTGGCCAAGGCCAAGGCGCCGATCCGCGTCAGTCCACATTTCGAAGGCAATGGCGAAGCCGTCCTGGAGGCGTTTCGCCAGCAGGGCCTCGAAGGCGTGATCTCGAAGAAAGCTGACAGCCGCTATATCGGCGGACGCACCAGGAATTGGCTGAAGGTCAAGCTCGTGAACGAGCAGGAATTCGTGATCATCGGCTATCAGCAATCGCTGAAGGGACGCGCGTTTGCATCGCTCATGCTGGCGGACCATGAGAACGGCGAGCTGGTGTACCGCGGCAATGTCGGCACGGGGTTCAACAACAAGACGTTGGCTTCGCTGCACGCGGAGCTGGAAAAGCTGGGCCGCACCAAGCCGGCCGTGAAAGTGCCGCGCGAGATGATGAAAGGCGCCAAATGGGTCGAGCCGAAGCTGGTGGCGCAGATCAAGTACGGCGAGCTGACGCCGGACGGGATTGTGCGGCACGCTGTGTTCCTGGGGCTGCGGGGCGATAAGAGCGCCAAAGAGGTGCAGAGCGAACTGGCGGCGCCAGCAATGAAAACGCGCGTGCGGCTCACCCATCCGGACAAGGTGCTTTTCCCCGAGGCCGGGGTCACAAAGGCGGAGCTCGCAGCCTACCTCGACATGGCGTCCGACCGCATGGGACCGCATGTTTACGGCCGCCCCGTCAGCCTCGTGCGCGCGCCGGACGGCGTCGGCAAGCAGACGTTCTTCCAGAAGCACGCGATGAAAGGCATGCCGAAGGAGATCAAGACGACGCCGATCACCGAGAGTGACGGCAAGCCGGAAGATTATCTCACCATCCCCGATGCGACGGCGCTGGTGTCGTGCGCGCAGATCAGTGCGCTCGAGTTTCACCTGTGGGGTTCACGCAACAAGAATCTCGAGCATCCCGACCGCATGGTGTTCGATCTCGATCCGGACGAGGCGCTCGACTTCCAGGTCGTGAAGCGCGCGGCGTTCGACATCAAGGCGCTGCTGGACAGCGCGGACCTGCCCTCGTTCGCCATGCTCACCGGCGGCAAAGGCATTCACATCGTGTTGAATGTGAAGCCCAAGCATTCCTGGGAGAACGTGAAAGGCTTTTCCGGGGAGGTTGCGGAAACAATTGCGGCGCTCGATCCCAAGCGCTTCGTCGCCACAATGACGAAAGCGCAGCGCAAGGGCCGCATCTTCATCGATTACTTCCGCAATCATCGCGGATCGACGGCGATCTGCCCGTACTCGCCGCGCGCGCGCGGCATGGCGACGATCGCAACGCCGGTCACCTGGACGGAACTGAAGACGATGCCGTCCGCGGCGGCCTTCACGCTGAAGGATATGGCGGCGCGGTTGGCTGAGGCCGACCCGTGGGACGACTATGCGAAATGCGGGGTGACAATCACCAAAGCGACGCGCGCCAAACTGGGCCTCTAATGTGGACCGCCGGCGCTGGACGCCGCAAATTTGTCCGGTTGATCGCATGTGCTCTGAGAACGTGCTACGCGTTCCGTGGGAGTCATTGATGCGCGCCGCGTCTGCCGTGCTTGGTTTTCTGCTGACCGCTTGCGGACAAGCGGAACCGCCGCCGCCCTTGCCAGAACCGGGGCAGACGGCTGCCACGCCCCCATGGTTCATCTGCGATGCGATCGATGCGCCGGTGCTCCTGGTGTTCGAGCGCGACGGCACGACGGCGCGCGTGGCGCAATACGAAAAGCCGAGCGGCGCGATCATGCAGCGGACCGAGTACCTTATCGGCGACCAAGAAGGCGCGGCGGGCAGCGTTTATACGACGCTGATGCAGAACGGCGTCGAAGCAGGCGCGATCCGTCAGATCAATCCGGGCATGCTGGAAACGCCTGGCGCGGCATATACGACGCCGTACACATCGGTGCGATTGGGCGCGCGTGAAATCGCCTGCCGCTGGCTGCCGCGCACGCGACTGATGGGCTTTACGGGACGGCGCACCATCGTGGTGAGCGAAGACGCCGACGGTGATCTCCTCTACACCTCCTACGATTTCGCGAGCGCGGCGGCCTCGCAGGAGATTGAGTTGAGCGACGGCGGACGCAGCACGACGTTCTCGCTCGAAGCGCGGGATGGGCAAGAGGAGGTCCGTCCGGAGGGCGCGCGGTACACATTCCAGGCCGACAGTGAAACCACCATCACCGTGTTGACCGACAATGGCGTGGGACGCGTCGAGGTGCGCCGTCATGGTCCGGAACCGGCGCAAACGGAAGACCTCACGGCCTACGTCGAGGGCGACGCGGCCGAGTAAGCAATTGTCGCTCTTCAGCGGATGGTCTAAGCCCGGCCAACACCGGAGTTTCACATGACGTTCGCCACGTACGAAAAGAATGGCCGCATCGCCACGATCACGCTGAACAAGCCCGAGGCCCGCAACGCCATCGGCACGCAGCAGGATTGCGACGACCTCGCCGGCGCCTTGTGGAAAGCGAATGACGATGCGGATATCAACGCCGTTGTGCTGACGGGCGCGGGAAAGGCGTTCTGCTCGGGCGGCGATCTGAAGGCGATCCGCGAACGCTCCGGCATCGGCCCGCGCGCAACGCCGGACGGCACACGCGCGAACTATCGCCGCGGCGTGCACGCGATCATCAAGGCGCTGGCGGACGTGGAAGTGGCGACCATCGCCGCGATCAACGGCCCCGCGATTGGCTTGGGTCTCGACATCGCTATTCTCTGCGACATGCGCATCGCGGCGGTGAACGCGAAGATGGCGTCGAGCTTCGTGAAGGTGGGCATCATTCCCGGCGATGGCGGCGCGTGGATCCTGACAAACGCGATCGGCGCGACTCACGCGGCCGAGCTCATCCTGACTGGCGATACGATTGACGCCGCGGAGGCGCATCGCATCGGGCTGGTGAACAAGGTGGTCGCCGATGAGAGCCTGATGCACGAGGCAATGACGCTGGCCGAGCGCGTTGCGGTGAATCCGCCGCGCACGGTGCGACTGGCGAAGCGTCTCCTGCGAGAGGCGCAGCATGGGCGGCTCGCGGACGTGCTCGAACTCTCCGCCGCGTTTCAAGCGCTCGCGCACGAGACGCGCGACCACAAGGAAGCGGTGGACGCGTTCACCGAGAAACGTGCGCCGAAATTCACGGGCGAATGAGATGACGATCCGGGTCGGCGTCGGCGGCTGGAGTTTCGAGCCCTGGGAGGAGACGTTCTACCCGTCCGATCTCGCCAAGGCCAAGCAGCTTGAGTACGCGGCGAGCAAGCTGACGGCGATCGAGATCAACGCCACCTTCTATCGCACGCAAAGCGCGGCCTCGTTTCGGAAATGGGCGGAGGCGACGCCGAAGGGCTTCATGTTCTCCGTAAAGGCGCCACGCGCGGCGGTGCAGCGCAAGGATTTGCGCGAGGCGAAAGAGTCGATCGAGTGGTTCTTCAATAGCGGCGTCAGTGAATTGGGCGCCAAGCTCGGGCCGATCTTCTGGCAGATGGCGCCGTACAAAAAGTTCGATGCCGACGAGATGAACGCGTACTTCGACATGCTGCCGGAGAAGGTGAAAGATGTTCCGCTCCGCCACGCGCTCGAAGTGCGGCACGCCAGCTTCCAGGATGAATCGTTCCTGAAGATCGCGCGTGAGCGGAACATCGCTGTCGTCACCGTAGAGTCGGAAAAGCATCCGCTCATCATGGAGCCGACGGCGGATTTCTCGTACGCGCGGCTTGAGCTCACGCAAGCCGATGAACCAACGGGCTATTCCAAAGCTGGGCTCAGGAAGTGGGCGCAAACCGCGCGCGATTGGGAGAAAAGCGGCGACGTGTTTCTCTATTTCATCAGCGGCGCAAAAGAACGCAACCCAGCCGCGGCGATGGCGATGCTGGATATCCTGAAAGCGTGAACCAAGGCGCGCGGGCGCCTGCTTGCCAAGCTCTCGCCGCAGGACCACATTAACAAGATTGAAGCGCGTTCTGCGCTCTAGTTTGTTGCATGTCCGAAAACCGCATCGGCCACATCCGTCTGACGTCCCATCCTGGCGCGGGCGCGCGGCTGAAGTTTCCGATTCATTGGGGCGCGCCGACGGCGCGCGAGCGTGGGCCGGTCATCGGCTCCGTCTCGGCCGACCGCAACGCGATCGGCGCGCATGGCGGCTCGTACTCCGTGTATCGCGCGCTTGCTGTTTCGTCCGGCGCGATGGCGGCGGGCGCACGCCCTGATCTCACGAACACGTCTCCCGTCGTTTCGTTCGGCCCGTTTCCGCAGTGGGGCGATCCGGCGAAAATCGTCTCGCTCGATCCGTGGGGCCACTTGGTCGCCGACGCGTTCAAAGCGGAGATCGACGCGGGCGTGGATATTCGCCCGACGATAGCTGTGACGAAAGCACGGCTGACGTTGCCCGAGTTGCGGGAAGCGATCCGCTTGGGACGACTCAAAGTCGATGGCGATATCGTGCATGAAGGCGGCGATGTCGCGGTGACGAAAGCGGCGATCGATCCCGTGTGGCATTTGCCCGGCGTCGCGGCGCGCTTTGGCGTGAACGAAGAGAAGCTGCGCCACACCTTGTTCGAGCAGACGGGCGGGATGTACCCCGAGCTGGTCACGCGGCCGGACCTCAGCGTATTCCTGCCGCCGATTGGCGGCATCACGCTTTATGTCTTTGGCGATCCCGCCGCCGTCGCCGATACTCAGCGCACGCTGGCCTGCCGCGTGCATGATGAGTGCAACGGCTCGGACGTGTTCGGCTCCGACATCTGCACCTGCCGCCCCTACCTCACGCACGGCATCGAAGAATGCGTGCGCGAAGCGCAAAGCGGCGGCGCGGGGCTCATTGTGTACAATCGCAAGGAGGGGCGCGCGCTCGGCGAAGTGACAAAATTCCTCGTTTACAATGCGCGCAAGCGCCAACCGGGCGGCGATCAGGCGGCGACGTACTTCGAGCGCACGGAGTGCGTGGCCGGCGTGCAGGATGCGCGCTTCCAGCAATTGATGCCGGATGTGCTGCATTGGCTCGGCATCACGCGGATCGATCGCTTCATCTCCATGTCGAACATGAAGTACGAGCCGATTGTCGCCAGCGGCATCGAGATCCGCGAGCGCGTGGCGATCCCTCCGGAGCTGGTGCCCCCGGATGCGAGCGTCGAGCTGGAAGCCAAGAAAGCTGCCGGCTATTTCAGCGCCGATCCTGCATCGAGCGAAGCCGATTTGACCCGCGTGATCGGGCGTGACCTCAAAGACTTCTGAACCCGCTCGCGCGCTGCTGTCGGCCGGCGCGGTGCGTGCGAAGGCGGACGAACTCTTCGCGCGCGCCCACGCTGACGACCTGAGCGAATGGCGCCTCAGTCTCGATGCACTGCCGGCTTGCGCTGACTATGTCGCCGCCATCATCCGCAAGCGCTATCCCGATCTCAACGTCCCATTTCACGCGCGTTGGCGTCACTTTGCATTCGGCGGCGCGGATTTCTGGGCGGAGATACGCAGCGCGGCGCAGTGGCGAGACGAACATGCGCGCGCACGCGCGGAGTTCGATCTCGCGATCACCTCCGTGCTGCTCGATGCCGGCGCCGGCGGCGCCTGGCGTTATGCCGATTCCACGAGCGGCATGGTCGCGACGCGCTCCGAGGGATTGGCGCTCGCAAGCCTCAGATTATTTGAATGGGGCGGATTTTCCGCCGACCCGAGCGACCCATTGCGCGCGGACGCCGAGGCCTTGGCGCGGTTTGATGCGGCAGAGCTCGCGGATGCGTTTCAGGTCACAGACCGCAAACCGCTCGCCGGCCTGAACGGGCGCGCGCGTCTGCTTAATCGCCTCGCCGCGCAAGTCGACGCGCGTGGCGATCTCTTCTCGCGTGCGGATAGGCCTCGGCCAGGCGGGCTTTACGATGTGCTGCAAGCGCGCGCAGCCGATGGCGCGATTGATGCGCCCACGATCCTCGACGTGCTGCTCGAAGCGCTCGGACCGATTTGGGAGAACCGGCCGTCGCTCGATGGCGCGCCGCTTGGCGATTGCTGGAAAGTGGGCGACTTAGGCTTTGTGCCGCTGCACAAGCTCTCGCAATGGCTTGCCTACTCGCTGATCGAGCCGCTGGAGCGCGCTGGCCTGCGCGTCGTCGATATCGATGGCCTCACTGGGCTGGCGGAGTATCGCAATGGCGGGCTCTTCGTCGATATGGGTGTGCTCAGTCCGCGCGATAGCGCCGATCTCGTCAAGCAACATGACGTGAGCGATGCGTTTGTCGTCATCTGGCGCTCTCTCACGGTGGCGCTGCTCGATCGCATCGCGCCGCCGGTGCGTGACCGGCTTGGCGTATCGGCCGCGGAATTCCCGCTCGCGCGCGTGCTCGAAGGCGGCACGTGGGCGGCAGGGCGTGCTATCGCGCGTGAGAAACGCACGGACGGCGGCCCTCCCATTCTCATTCACAGCGACGGAACGGTGTTTTGATGCAAGGCGTCACGGTCGTCGATCATCCCTTGGTGCAGCACAAGCTCACCATCCTGCGTGACAAGGAAACCTCGACGCGTTCCTTTCGCGCGCTGCTGCGCGAGATCAGCGTGCTGCTGTGCTACGAGGTTACGCGCGATCTGCCACTGGAAGACGTGGAGGTCGAAACGCCCGTGGCGCGCATGACCGGCAAGACAATTGCCGGCAAGAAACTCGTGTTCGCACCCATCTTGCGCGCAGGCATGGGCTTGCTTGAGGGCATGCTGGAGCTGGTGCCGTCCGCGCGTGTCGCGCACATCGGGCTTTATCGCGAGCCCAAGACGCTGAAAGCCGTCGAATACTATTTCAAGGCGCCGCTGGATGTGGCGGAGCGGCTGGTCATCGTGATCGATCCGATGCTGGCGACCGGGCACACGGCCGTCGCCGCGATCGACCGGCTGAAGGAGCATGGCGTAACGCAGATTCGCTTCGTGTGCGTGGTGGCGTCCCCGCAAGGCGTCGACATCGTGCGCAGCCACCACCCAGACGTGCCGATCTGGGCGGCTTCGGTCGATGAAGGGCTCAACGGCCACAGCTACATCGTGCCCGGCCTCGGCGACGCGGGAGACCGCATTTACGGGACGAAGTGATTACTGCGCTCGCGCCGCAGCGATGTAAGCGTCGATCTCCTGTTCCAGCACCGGCAGCGTCACGCCACCGTTCGCCAGCACGGCGTCGTGATAGGCGCGGATGTCGAAGCGTTCGCCTAGCGCGGTTTGCGCGCGCTGCCGCAGTTCGACGATCTTTAGTTCGCCGATCTTGTAAGCGAGCGCTTGGCCGGGCCAGCCGATGTAGCGATCCACTTCGGTGCGGATCTCGTGCGTGGAAAGTGCGGTGTTCGCCGCCAGATAATCTAGCGCGCGTTGGCGCGACCAGCCCATCGAATGCATGCCTGTATCGACGACGAGGCGGCACGCACGCCACATCTCGTAGGTGAGCTGACCGAAGCGTTCGTAGGGCGTGTGATAGATACCCATCTCGCCCGCGAGCCGCTCGGAATACAGCCCCCACCCTTCGCCGAACGCATGCGGATAGAAGTTGAGCCGGAAGCGCGGCAGGCCGGTCAGCTCGCGCGCGAGCGCGCCCTGAATGTGATGGCCGGGCGCCGCTTCGTGCGCGGTGAGTGCGGGCAGATTGTAGAGCGGGCGTGTGTTGAGCGCGTAGGTGTTCACCCAATATGTGCCGGCGGCGCCAAGCGGGCCGGGATTGTAGCGCCCGGCCGTGTAGTTCGGCGCGAACGCGTCCGGCACGGGCTCAACCGTGTACGGCGTACGCGGCAAGCGGCCGAAATATTCCGGGAGATGGCCGTCGATCTCGCGCGTGATCCAGGCGGCGCGGTGGAGCAGCTCCTCCGGCGTGCGCGGATAGAATTGCGGATCGGTGCGCAAATACGTGAGGAATTCCGAGAATGTGCCGTCGTACCCCACCTCGCGCACGATGGCTTCCATCTCGGCGCGAATGCGGCGGACTTCGGCGAGACCGGTGCGGTGGATCGATTGCGGCGTGGCGTCTGGCAGCGTCGTGAAATAGCGGACGAGATCGGCATAGTAAGCGCGCCCGTTCGGCAAGCGCGTCGCGGCGATGCTGGTGCGCGCCCGCGGCGCGTATTCGTTGACGAAGAAGGTCTGGAACTCGCCGAAGGCGGGGATGACGGCGTTGGCTATCGCCGCGCGGCCCGCCGTGGTCAGGCGCGCGCGTTCTGAAGCAGGCACCGTGTCGGGATAGTTGGCGAACGGCTGGTAGAACGGCGTCGCTTCCGTGTTCTCAAAACGCCAGCCAGCGATGACATCGCGCACGCCGCCGACGATCTCCGACGGCAGCGTGAAGCCTTCGCGCATGCCTTGGCGCATATTGGCGGTGTGTTCGCGGAAATAGCGCGGCACGTCGTTGAGGCGCGCGATGTAGTTCTCGTAGTCGCGCACAGTGCGCGGCGACATGCCGTCATGCAGTTGCAGGATTTCCGAGTAGAAGCCGCTGTCGCTGTTCATCGGCAGGCGCCACTCGTTGTAGCGGGCAAGCTGCACGCGCTGGCCGACCATGAAGGCGAAGAGGTCGTAGCTCACCTGCTGCTGATGCGAGAGCGCCGCGCGGTCGATGGCGCGCAGGCGTGCGATGAAGGCCTGGTCCTGCGCGGCGCGTCGCGCATAGTCGGAGGGCGTGACCGACGGCAGCCGATTGTCATAGTCATGCACGCCATCGCCGGTCGCCGTGAGCGGATCCTCACGCCAGGTGAACGCACGCTCGTCTTCGAAGAGCTGCGTGAGCGCTTGATTGGCCGTCTGCGCGGCTGCGGGCGTTGCGACCACGAGAGCAAACATGGCGGCGAGAAAAGCGGCTTTCATCGGCGTTCCTTCACGTAGCCGCCCCCGCGGCGCTGGTTTTTTTCTCGGACGCCCAGGCGGCGCGGAGCAACAAGGCGGCGGCATACAAGACCACCACGACGACGAGCCAGCGAATGACGTCCAGCTCCAGGGATTTGACGATGAACGCGGCGACCAGCACCGCAGGTATGCCGCCCAACGCCATGCCCAGCACGATACGCAAATCGATCCGCTCGGAGCGCACGAATCGAAGACTCGAGATCGGCATAAGGAACGCGCACGAACCC